>CAIPBN010000518.1 GCA_903863315.1 uncultured Verrucomicrobiota bacterium
GTTGCTCATGCTATTATAGTACCTTTTGGGTAGTAAGTTTGTCAAGTGTTTTGTGAAAATATTTTCACAAAACACTTGACAAACTTACTACCCAAAAGGTACTATAATAGCATGAGCAACGAACTCAGAATCAAAGAACTTGAACAGAAAATCGCCAACATCTACGACTACACCTACGCCATCGAAGCCGTGAAAATCGGCCAGCCCGTGAAGGTCGTCGTCCTCCGCGACGGCAAGCGCGTGGAGCTAATGGTGACACCCGCCGTGCGCAAGTGACGTGACGGGGACGCTCTTGTCCCAAGTCTGCTGCCCACCAAAATGCTAAAGCGCGGCGGGCAGGCGTGTCCGCCCCACAGGGCACTTGCATTACCCTCCTTCGCCACCCACCGTAACCCCGCCATGCGCGACGTTTCAGCCAGCAGCCAGCCGACGCCCGAGGAGTTCCAGCGACGCCTCAACGACTTGATGCGCCACCTCCAGGTGCCGCCGCCGTCCACCGGCGACGCACAGTCGAGCTTCGACCGCAGCGCGGAATCGCCTTCCGGCGATGCGACGGACCCCGTGCTCCAGTTCCAGCGCAAGCCGCGCGACGTCAAAGCGCACCTCGACCGCTTCGTCATCCAGCAGGACGAGGCCAAGAAAGTCTTGAGCGTCGCGCTCTGCGACCATTACCACGCCGTCCAAGCCGCGCTCGCGGGCAAGGCGATGCCCAACTACACCAAGCAGAACATCATCCTGCTCGGTCCCACGGGCGTCGGCAAAACCTACCTCGTTCGCAGCATGGCGGACCTGATTGGCGTGCCGTTCGTGAAGGCGGACGCGACCAAGTTCAGCGAGACCGGCTACGTGGGCGGCGACGTGGAGGACATCGTCCGCGAGCTGGTGCGCCGCGCCGACGGAGACATCGCCCGCGCCCAGCACGGCATCATTTACATCGACGAAATCGACAAGCTCGCCAGTGCACCGAACTCCTCCGGGCGCGACGTGAGCGGACGCGGTGTGCAGACCAACCTCCTCAAGCTCATGGAGGAAACCGAGGTGCCCGCGCGCTCGCCACAGGACATGGCGGCGCAGATTCAGGCGATGATGGAGACGCAGCGCGGCGGCAAGAAAGGCCCCGCCACCATCAACACCAAGCACATCCTCTTCGTCGTCAGCGGCGCGTTTGACGGGCTGGACAAAATCGTCCGCAAGCGACTGCGAGAGGCGACCATCGGCTTCGCCGCCAAGCCCCACAGCGCCGCCGACGCCATCAGCGTGCTGGGCGACACGCAGACGCGCGACTTCATTGATTTCGGCTTCGAGCCGGAATTCATCGGCCGCCTGCCGGTGCGTGTCGTGTGCCAGCCGCTCGCGGTGGACGACCTGTTCCACATCCTCAAGACCAGCGAGGGCAGCATCATCCGCCAATACGAGCAGGACTTCGCCGCCTATGGCATCGAGGTGCTCTTCCACGACGACGGACTGCGCCGCATCGCCGAGCGCGCAGGCGACGAAAAGACCGGCGCGCGCGGACTGATGACGGTGTGCGAACGCACGTTGCGTGACTTCAAGTTCGAGCTGCCGAGCACGCATGTGAAGCGCTTCGTCGTGACGCGCGAACTGGTGGACCAACCCGCCGCCGGGCTGAAGCAACTCCTGGCCGAACACGCCAACGAGGAGCGCGTCGTCATGCGGCAACTCGTCCACGATTACGGTGAGCGCTTCGCCAAGGAGCACTTCCTCGCCCTGCGCTTCACCGACGCGGCGGCAGACGCGCTCATCGTCGAGGCGCTGGAGAAACATCTCTCCGTGCGCGACCTCTGCGGCCAGAAGTTCAAGGACTTCCAGTTCGGCCTGAAGCTCATTGCCGGCAACACGGGCCGGAAAGAGTTCACCCTCGACGCTGATGCCGTGGCCGCACCGGAGAAAGTCCTGAGCGAGTGGGTGGTGGCCAGCTACCGCAAGGAAGACTGAGTCACGTGCCGGCGTCTTGCACTCGCCGCGTTGCGGGTGAACCACTCGGAGCGCGCCCCAGAACGGCCCTTCGCAGGGCAGGCTTCAAGAGCAGCGAGGCGTCACGCCATTCTCCGCCTTCTGCGGCGTGAACACCGCGCTCCTCAGGCCTTCGGGGTGTCCCGACGGGGGAAGAGCGCGGCAGGTTCCCCGATGGCGTGGCCTTGCTTCAAGCCGCCCCACTCAGCGAGCGCCAGCTTGTCCGGCGTGCCGGGGAGATTGAGCTGGGCATAGATTTTCGCGGAGGTGCCAGGGATGAAGGGGTGCAGGAGCACGGAGAGGACGCGGCAGCTTTCCACGAGGTTGTAGAGGACTTCGTCGAGGCGCGCGGCTTGAGCGGGATCTTTCGCCAGCTTGAAGGGAGCGGTCTGGTCCACGTATTGGTTCGCGCGGGTGACGAGGGTCCAGATGCTGTGGAGAGCTTTCTGAAGTTCGCTGGCGCGGAGGTGGGCCACGGTGTCAGCAGCGGCTTTCGCGGCATCGGGCGCGAGTTCATCGTGGCGCGCGGGGACGACGCCGGCGCGGTAGCGCTTGAGCATGGAGAGCGAGCGGTTGACGAGATTGCCCAGGCCGTTGGCCAGCTCGGCCTGGTAACGCGCGGCGAACCCGGCGTCGGTCCAGTTGCCGTCGGGGCCGATGTCCAGCTCGCGCACAACGTAGAAGCGAAAGGCGTCGAGGCCCCAGTCATCAATGACCGTGACGGGGTCCACGACGTTGCCGGTGCTCTTGCTCATCTTCGCACCGTCCTTCTGCCACCAGCCGTGGACGAGGAGTTGCTTGGGCAGCGGCAGGCCCATCGCCTTGAGCATGATGGGCCAATAGACGGCGTGGAACTTTACGATGTCTTTCCCAATCACATGAGCATCCGCTGGCCACAGAGAAAGAGGGGATGGGGTCTGGCGTCTGGCGTCTGGGGTTTCGCTAGGGACGCCACAAACTTCTTCCCCAAGACCCGAGACGCGAGACCCTAGACTCACCCCCGAGTCGCCGAGCGCGGCGGGGACGGAGATGTAGTTCACCAATGCATCAAACCAGACGTAAGTGACGTAGCCGGGGTCGAAGGGAATCGGGATGCCCCACGTGAGGCGCGCGGCGGGGCGGCTGATGCAAAGGTCTTCGAGCGTGTTGTTCTTGAGGAAGCCAAGCACTTCATTGCGCCGGTAGTCGGGCTGGATGAAGGACGGGTTCGCCTCGATGTGGTCAATGAGCCACTGCTGGTGCGCACCGAGTTTGAAATACCAGTTGGTCTCGGAAAGCTTCACCACCTCGCCGTAGTGCGGAGGAAAGGTGCCGTCGGGCAGGCGCTCCTTCTCGGTGACAAAGGTTTCTTCCTTCGTGGAGTAAAAGCCCTCGGTGCTGGCCTGGTAGAAATGCCCTTCCGCATGGAGCTTTGTGAGAATCGCCTGCACGACCTTCTTATGGCGCACCGACGTGGTGCGGACGAAATCGTCGTTCGTCAGGCCCAGCTTGGTCACGAAGGATTGCCAGCTCGCGGCAAGCTCGTCACAGTAGGCTTGGGCAGATTTACCATCGGCCTGCGCGGCTTGCTGCACCTTCTGGCCATGCTCGTCGAGGCCGGTGAGGAAGAAGACCTCCTCGCCCAGCGCGCGGCGGCTGCGGGCGATGACATCGGCGATGATCTTCTCGTAGGCGTGACCGAGGTGCGGCTGGCCGTTCACATAGTCAATCGCGGTCGTGATGTAGAAACGTTTGCTCATCGAGGCGCGGAGTGTGCGGGAGGAAGCGGCGGAAGGCAACGGCGGGACGCTGCGGCACAACCGCCTTGAGGAACCGCCTTTCCCAACCAGTATGGATGCCCTAAGGTGCGGCCATGTCGTTGCTCGACCAAATGACCATCCTCGCGCAGCAGGCGAAGACCGCCTCGCGGGCGCTGGCCCAGCTCTCCACCGAAGAGAAGAACCGCGCCCTCCACGCGATGGCTGATGCGCTCGAGGCCCGCGCCCCGCAGCTCAAGGATGCCAATGCCAAGGACATGGCCACCGGCGCGCAAATGGGCCTCTCCAGCGCAATGCTCGACCGGCTCAAGCTCGACGACAAACGCATCGCCGCGATGGCGAAGGGGCTGCGCGAAGTCGCCGCGTTGCCCGATCCCGTGGGCCGCATCCTCGATGAACGCACGCGCCCGAACGGCTTGCGCCTTCAGAAAATCGCCACGCCCATCGGCGTCGTCGTCATCATCTACGAGTCGCGCCCGAACGTGACGGCGGATGCGGCGAGCCTGTGCTTCAAGACCGGCAACGCCACCATCCTGCGCGGCGGCAAGGAGGCGTTGAACTCGAACACGGTCATCGCCGAGACGATGGTTGCCGCTGGTCGCACCGCGCTCGGCGACCGCTTCCCCGCGCACGTCATCCAGGTCGTGCCCACCACGGACCGCGAAGCCATCCCCGCGCTGCTTTCCCTCACGCAATACGTGGACCTCTGCATGCCACGCGGCGGCGAGGGCCTCATCCGCGCCGTGGCCGAGTGCAGCAAAGTGCCCGTCATCAAGCATTACAAAGGTGTTTGCCACGTCTTCGTCCACGCCGACGCCGACCTCGCGGTGGCCGAGAGCATTGTGATGAACGCAAAAGTCCAGCGCCCTGCCGTCTGCAACGCGGCGGAGACCTTGCTCGTGGACAAAGCCGTGGCGGAGAAGTTTCTTCCCGCCATCGCCGCGAAGCTCTGGGAGAAGAACGTGCAACTCCGCGCGGACACGGCCACGACGCAACTTCTTTCATCCAGCATCCAGCATCCAGCATCCAGCATCGTTCCGGCTTCCGAGCAAGACTGGTTCACCGAATACAACGACTACATCCTCAACATCCGCGTCGTGGACGGCGTGAAGGCGGCGATTGACCACATCAATCACTACGGCTCCGCGCACAGCGACAGCATCGTGACGAGCGACGAGGCGGCGGCGCGGCAGTTCCTCGCCGAGGTGGACAGCGCGGCGGTCTATTGGAACGCGAGCACGCGCTTCACCGACGGCGGCGAGTTCGGCATGGGCGCGGAAATCGGCATCAGCACCGACAAGATCGGCGCGCGCGGCCCGATGGGCCTGGACGAGTTGTGCACCTACAAGTGGCTCGGATTCGGCAGCGGGCAGGTGCGGGGATGAACACTCGCGATGGAATTCATCTTCGAAATCCTGTTTAGTTTCATTGGTGAACTGCTCCTCCAGGCCATCTGTGAACTGCTAGCTGAACTCGGTTTGCGTTCGATGGTGGATGGCCAAACGGCCCGGCGGCATCCAGTCTTGAGCTTTCTCGGCAATCTTCTGCTCGGGGCCGTCGCTGGCGGCCTTTCGCTGCTGATTTTCCGGGAGCACCTCATCAAGACGGTTTGGCTGCGTGTGGCGGTGCTCTTCGTCATCCCACCCCTGGCAGGGTTGATGATGTCGGCCTTCGGCAAGTGGCAGGAGAAACAGGGCGGTGTGAGTTCGACCTTGGGACGATTTTGGAATGGCCTCGCCTTCGCGTTGTCGATGGGGCTGATCCGCTTCTTTTTCGCTAAATGAGCAACCCCGAGCCCAACGCCCACGCCATCCGCGCCGCCCTGCCGCCCGGCGGTCTCTTCACAGACCAGCATTGGCGCATCTCCCCTGCCCCGTTCGCGCTGGGGCCGGAGCTGGCCAAGGAACTCGATTCCCTCGGGCGCGTGCTGTTGCAGTTTTATCGCGCGGTCAACTTGCTCTATCGCAGGAGCGTTGAGGGCAAGCAGCCGGAGTGGGTTGCGCGCTGGCTGGACCAAGGCAAGCCCGCTTGGCTGGTGGAGCTTCAGCGCCATCCCGCGCTCAAGAACGAGCTGCCCCGCGTCATCCGCCCGGACATTTTGCTGACCGAGAATGGCTTCGCGATTACCGAGCTGGACAGCGTGCCTGGTGGCATTGGCCTCACGAGCTGGCTGAACCGCACCTATGCGGCACTCAACGGCCAGCCGCCTGCGGGCAACGTCATCGGCGGAGCGGACGGGATGCTCAAGGGCTTTGCCTCCATCTTTGGCAACGCGCAGCAAGTCCACATCGTGGTCTCGGAAGAGTCGGGCAGTTACCGCCCGGAGATGGAATGGCTCGCGAGCCAGCTCAACGCGGCAGGGCAAACCGCTTTCAATCTTCAGCCTTCAACCTTCAACTCCCCCGCGCCCGGCGACGCCGTGTATCGCTTCTTCGAGTTGTTCGATGTGGCCAATGTTCCGGGCGCGCAGCGACTCTTCGAGCTGGCGACGGAGAAGCAAATCCGCCTCACGCCGCCGCCGCGACCGGTGTTTGAGGAGAAGCTCGTCTTCGCGCTGCTGTGGAACCGCCATCTGCGCGACTTCTGGCGGCAGGAGCTCGGTGAGAGCTTCTTGTCGCGGTTGCAAAAGGCCGTGCCCTACACCTGGGTCGTGGACCCGACGCCCCTGCCGCCACACGCGGCGATTCCCGAGCTGGACCTCACGGACTGGCGGCAGCTCATGGCGCTCTCGCAGCGCGAGCGGGAGCTGATTTTGAAGGTCTCCGGCTACTCGGAGGAGGCTTGGGGCGCGCGCGGCGTTTACTTCGGCAGCGACCTCTCGACGGCGGAGTGGAGCGTGGCGGTGGAGAAGGCGCTGCGGGAGTTCGACCGCACGCCCTACGTGCTCCAGCGCTACCACAAGCCGCGTCTCGTTGAGTCGAGTTACTTCGACTTCGAGCGCAAGCAGCTTGTGCCCATGCCGGGGCGTGTGCGGCTCTGCCCGTATTATTTCGTCGGTGGTGAAGGTGACGCGGCGCGCGCGAACCTCGGCGGCGTGCTGGCGACCATCTGCCCGGCGGACAAGAAGATCATCCACGGGATGAAGGACGCCATCCTCGCCCCGTGCGCGGTGTGATGTGGAGCGCGACCCTCTGGGTCGCAGCGGCACCGCAAGTCTGTGATGTTCGGACAACCGACACGCTTGCAGACGTCGTTCTTGCTGCGGGCCGGAGTCCCGCGCTGCTTCCGAAACAGATTCGACATTCGCCCGCCGCCATTCGACATTTCCCGCGTGAGTCTGCTGGCCTTCACCATCATGGCGTTCAGCTCGATGTTCGTCATCGTGGACCCCATCGCGAGCATTCCCGCGTTCCTGGCCATGACCGCGCGGGACACCCCGGAGCAGCGCATCAAGATGGCACGGCTCGCATGCCTCGTGGCGGCGGGCGTGTTGCTCACCTTCGCTGTCGTCGGCAAGTGGATCTTCCAATACCTCGGCATCACGCTGCCGGCCTTCCAGATGGCGGCAAGCCTCGTGCTCCTGCTGGTGGCGCTGGACATGATCCGGGCGCAGCGTTCGCGCGTGCAGGAGACCAGCGAGGAAACCATTGCCGGCACGGAGAAGGAGGACATCGCCATCACGCCCCTCGCCATTCCGATGCTCGCCGGACCGGGCGCGATCTCCACCGCCGTGCTGCTGCACAACCAGGCGAAGGGCTGGGAGCAGAACGTCGCGCTCTACCTGTGCATCCTCGCGGTGTGCGTGGCGAGCTACTACATCCTGCGTCTCAGCGCGAAGGGCGTGCAATGGCTCAGCCCCATCGCCTTGAAAATCACCATCCGTGTCATGGGCCTGCTGCTGGCGGCGCTGGCCTTCCAGTTCCTGATCAACGCGGTGAACGCGCTGCGCGCAGCGCCGGCCGCGCCTTGACCGTTCAGCCCAACGCCACCCGTTGATCGGTGCGGATGGACTGCTCCTCCGCCTCGCAGATTTCCACCGAGCTGACGCCGTCCGCCGCCGTGACCACGCTCGGCTGGGCGCCGGCGGCAATCGCTTCCGCGAAGTGGCGCAGTTCGCCGACGTAACCATCCGGCTGGTCCAGCTTCAGCACCCTGCCGCCCTGCCCCACCTCCGCGACCTTCAGCGCCTCCGCGCCACGGGCGAGATCGTAGTCCACCGTCGCGCGCTCAAAATTCACGGTGTAACTCATGTTGAAGCCAAAGCCCGGCGTCATGCACCACGCACCCTCCGCATGGACCAGCGCGCCCCCGGCCACCTCGTAATGCGTCACCACATGGTCAATGGCCCCGCTGATTTTCGAGTAGCCGTGCGCCCGCACCGCGAGCGGCCGTCCGAAACAGAACTGAACGAAATCTACATCATGGATGTGCAAATCGAGCAGCGCGCCGCCGGACTTCGTCCCGTCCAGAAAGTTGGTCTGTCCCCAGCCGGGCGGCTCCGCCACACGGCGGAAGCGGGCGGCCAGCACCTTGCCGAAACGGCCGTCCACGATGGCCGCCCGCACCCACGCCCACTCCGGGAAGAAGCGCAGGCACATCGCAGGCATGAACACGCGACGGCAAGCGGCGGCAACCTTCGCCATCTCACGGGCTTGCACGGCTGTGCGGGCCAGCGGCTTTTCGCAGAGCACATGTTTGCCCGCACCCAGTGCCGCAACCGCCAGGTCGCGATGCGCCAGCGTCGGCGCACAGATGTCCACGGCGTCGATTTCCGGATCGGCCAACAGTGCGGCGTAGTCGCGGTAGGCCTTGAAGCTGCCGGGTTCCAGCTTCACCGGTGCGTTGTCACCGACGTTGCCGGCAACCCCGCTGAAGTCGCCGTCCAGATGGCGGCCGCTGGGATTGCAGAGTGCGGCGACGCGCACCCCGGGAACCTGACGCAGGGCTTTGATGTGCGTGGCGGCCATGAAGCCGAGACCTACAAGGGCAAGATTGAGCATGAACTGATTAGCTGCGAACTGCCCCTGCCGACGCAAAGCAAAACTGCGGACCGACCTGCGGGTTGAAGCACCAAGCCTCAGCCATTCAGATTGCCCGAACGGTGCCGCCATCGTTCCCAATCCGCCACCGTGTCCACATCCGACAACTCGCGCAGCAACGCCACGCGCAGGCCGCTGGCCCTGGCACGACGCTGGGTTTCGGCCAGCACCGCGTCCGTGCTCCAGGGCATCGCGGTGAACAGTTGCTCTCGCGGCGTGCGCAAACCGACGAGCCAGTAGCCGCCGTCCACCGCCGGTCCCAGCACGACATCGTGATCGGCGAGTGCCTGCCAGGCGGTAGCCACATCCGCAGGCATCACCTCCGGACTATCCGCCCCAATAACGACCACCCGACCAGCTCCGGCCTGAAAGTGACGCAGAAACACGGCGTGCAAACGCGCGCCCAAATCGCCGGCCACCTGAGGCTGGCTGGACCAGCCTGCCCGTAGCCATGGAGCAATCTCGGCGCTGGCGTCGGCAGGCGCGAAGCAGAGTTCCACGTTGGGCAAGGGCGCGAGGTTCGCCAGCAGGGTGGCCACCAACTGTTGATAAACTGCGCAAGCCGCCTCCGGCCCGATTCCCTCCGCCAGCCGGGTCTTCACCGAGCCCGTCCGGGGGGTCTTGAGCAGGACCACCAACTGGTTCCGCACCGGGCTCACTCGACGGCCGAGAGCTCGGTCTCCGTCGCATGCCCGCCCAAGTCATTCGGCTCCGGCAGCAGGAGTGCCACCGCGACACCGGGGATGAACAGGCACGCGGCGAACAAGAGCGTGGGTTTGAAATCCCCGCCGCTGGCCAGCGAACCGGAAAACACCACCCCGGTCGCCGACGCAATGCGCCCGATGTTGTAGCAGAAGCCCGCTCCCGTGGTGCGCAGCAGCGTGGGAAACAGCGGCGGCAGATACATGGTGAACAACCCAAACACACCGGAGAAAAAGCCCACCGCCGGGAACCAGACCCACACGAGGGACTCCCAACTGCGGGACTGGATGAAGGTCAGTCCCATGGCGAGGAAGAACCCGGTGTAACACAGCGCGATGGACCGGCGGTAGCCAAAGTTCTTGGCCAGGAAGGCGGCGAAGAAGTTGCCCGCGATGCTGGCCGAAATGACCACGAAGAACGCCACGCTGACGATCTTCTGTTTGTAGGACGCCACCCATTTCGCCCCGTCGAGCGACGCGCTCCCGGCCCCGCCCGCCGCGATGAGCTTGGAGAATTCGGCCTTCGCCGAGGCGTCCAGATCCGGGAGGTTGCGTAGATGCTGGGCGTGCCAGAACTGGAAGGCCCACCACGCGGTCAAGCCACACGCACAGACCACGATGGTGAGCAGCGTGATGCGTCGCACCTCCCCCCGGAAAAGGTCCAGAATGCCGGGCTGATGATCGAGCGACTGCAACTTGGCCGCGTGCCACTCCTCCGGTTCCGGCACATGCCGGCGGATCCAGAACACCATCAGCGCCGGCAGCACGCCAACGAGGAAGACCCACTTCGGATGATAGTTCGGGTGCAGCGCCGCCAGATAAGTCGTCAGGCAGGCCAGCAGCACGCCGAGGTTCACGCCGGTTTGCAGCACCGCCGCGACCCACGGACGCCACTTCTTCGGCCACGTTTCGGACAACAGCGAGGAACCCACCGCCCACTCGCCGCCGATGCCCAACGCGGCCAGGAAGCGGAAAATCATCAACTGCCACCATGTCTGGGCAAAGAAGGACAACCCGGTGAACGCCGCGTAAGTGAGGATGGTCAGGGCCAGCGAGCGGCTGCGCCCGATGAGATCCCCCAGCCGGCCAAAGAACGCCCCACCGAGTGCCCAGCCGATCAAAAAGGAGGCTTGAATCCAGCCGCTGCGCTCCTTCACCAAATCATGGGCGACATTCGTCGGGTCGGGAATCAGCCCTTCCTTGTGCAGGAGAAACGCGACGAACGGCGCGGCCACCAGCCCGTAAAGATGCATGTCGAGCCCGTCGAAGAGCCAGCCCAGCCATGCGGCGATCCCGGACTTCTTTTGGCTCGGCGTCAGGTCGCGCAGGGAGGTCGCCTCAGGCCGTCGCTCCGTGGGGGTGAACTTGGTCGCCTGCCCCTCGGGACCGGACTTGCGAATGAAAATGGTGCTGGGCAGCGGATCGTCAGGCAACTGGCTCATGGTCTGTGGACTGAGCGTAGGCGAAGGAGATCCGCTCGGACAAGGCGGCAATTCAACAAATGCACCTTTCAACCGGAACTGAAGATCACACCACCAGGCTAATGTGCTTCGTGTCCAAAAAGGCCTCCATGCCTTCGCTGCCCAGTTCACGCCCCCAACCGCTCTGCTTCACCCCGCCAAAGGGCGCGTTGCTCGTGGTGGGCACGCCGTCGTTGATGCCGATCATGCCGGCTTCGAGCACCTCCATCAGGCGGAAGGCGCGGCTGAGGTCGCGCGTGAAGACGTAGCCGGCGAGGCCGTAGGTCGTGCCGTTCGCAAGCGCGATGGCCTCAGCCTCGGTGTCGAAGACATTCACGTAGGCGACCGGGGCGAACGTCTCGTCGCACATGCCTAGCGACGCGCCGGGCACACCGGTGAGCACAGTCGGTTCGAGGAAAGCGCTGCCGGCGTCGCCGTGCCGCCTTCCGCCGCAGAGCAACTGTGCACCCTTGGCCTGCGCATCGGCGATATGCTGGAGCGCGAGATCCACGGCAGCCGGATTGATGAGCGGACCGATGTCCACGCCGGGTTCGAGGCCGTTGCCGACCTTGAGCGCCTGCACGCGCTCAACGAACGCCGGAATGAACTGCTCCGCGATGCCGCGCTGGACATAGATGCGGTTCGCCGCGATGCACGACTGCCCGGTGTTGCGATACTTGGCAATCATCGTGCCGTCGACCGACTTCGTGAGGTCGGCGTCGTCGAAGACCAGCACAGGAGAATGGCCGCCGAGTTCGAGCGAGAGCGGCTTCACCTGCGCGGCGGCTCCGGCGATGAGCTTCTTCCCCACCTCGGTCGAGCCAGTGAAGGTGATCTTGCGGCAAAGCGGGTTCTCCAGAAACTCCGCCGCAATCTCTGCCGCCGGACCGGCCACAAGCTGGAACACGCCCTTGGGTAAGCCCGCCGCGTGGACGCACTCGGCAAACAGCACCGCGCAGAGCGGCGTCGCGCTGGCAGGCTTGAGCACGACGGGGCAGCCGGCGGCGAGCGCGGCGGCGACTTTCCGCACCGCGAGCACGAGCGGGAAGTTCCACGGGCTGATGGCGGCGACGACGCCCATGGGCGTCTTGATGACCATATGCCGCTTGCCTTCCACCTGCGGCGGGATGACGCGCCCGTAGCCGCGCCGCGCCTCCTCGGCGAACCAGCGCAGATGGTCAATCGTCATCGCCACCTCGCCCGCGCTCTGGGCCAGCGGCTTGCCGTTTTCGAGCGTGATGGTCTTGGCGAACTCGTCCTTCCGCCGCTCGACCTCGGCGGCAATCTTCAGCAGGAAATCCCCGCGCGTCCGCCCCACGACATTGCGCCACGACCGAAACGCTGCGTGCGCATCCGCCAACGCCTGCGCCACACGGTCACGCCCGCAGGTGGACATCAGCGCGATGACTTCGCCGGTAGCGGGATTGCAGACGGGAAGGGTTTTGTCCGTGGTGACGAACTGGCCGTTGAGGTGGAGGGAGACAGACTTCATCGCGTCACCACAGTGGATTCGGCCGGTAGAGCGGCTGGGCCCAAGGCGTTTGCTTGCCGGCGTCGAGGCCGGGGTCGGAAGGCGGCTGGGTGGCAGCGAGGTAGTCGAGGAGTTGCGTGCGGATGGTGGGGATGAGCGGCCAGAGGCCGTGCTTCTGCTGCATCATCGTGATGAGCTCGTCCCAGCGCTCGCGGGTGGCGTGGGTGGCGGTGATGATGGCGGTCGAGTGACAGGGGATGCAGTTGATTTGAACCTGCTCGCGGCCCTTGCCGGGCTTGAGGGATTGGATGGCGCTGGTGTTCTGCGGCTCGGCGGCGGAAAGGGGGAAAAGCAAAAGAATTAAGAGGAGGACCCAAAGATTTGCGACAGGCAAAGAGGGGGCACCGCAGGGTCGGGACGGACGCAGAGGCGATGGCGCGTGCCGGCGGTTTGCAACCGCCGCGTTGCGCGTGGGATGCACGACGCCCATTCGAACTGCTGTTGCCTGCGGACGGCGGTTACAAACCGCCGGCACGGGGGAGGCGGCCAGCCGATGCTTCGTGTGGCTCAGTTTCATACGGCCTTGAGCGCGATGCGGTGCATGGCGTTGTTGCAGTAGCCTTCGGGGTTCCAGCCGGGGACTAGCATGGGCTGTTGGAACCCCTTCTCATCCGTGGCGCGGGCCCACACTTCGTAGTAGCCCTTCGTCGGCAGCTTCAACTCCACGGACCAGCGCTGCCAGGCGAAGCGGTTGCGCGGCGCGCTGAGCTTCGCGGCCACCCACGTCGCGCCGAAGTCGTAGCTGAGGTGCATGGCCTTCACGTCGCCCCAGCCGCTCCACGCGTGACCACGCAGGAGGACGGATTGGGCGGCGGGGACTTCCGCGCCGCTGGCCGGAAGCGTGATGACGGATTTGACCGGCAGTTGCTCAAGGATGGCCATGTCCGCCGCCTCGACCTTCGTGCCGGGCGCAACGGGGAACTTCGGCATCCGATACGAATGGCCGGTCATCTTCTCACCGTCGTGCTCGCGGTCGCGGACCCAGATGCGTGTGAGCCACTTGCCGGAAGTCGAGGCGGGCCAGCCGGGGCAGACGAGGCGCAACGGCCAGCCGTGCAACGCGGGCAAGGGCTGGCCGTTCATCTCCCAAACCAGCAGCGTGTGCTCGTCGAGCGCCTTGGCGATGGGCACGCCGCGCGAGATGGCGTGCTTGCCGGGCGCGCGGCTCAAATGCGCGTCCTCGCTCTGGTAGCCGATGTAAACCGCCGACTGCTTCACGCCCGCGCGGCGCAGGACGTCGCCGAGCCGGACGCCGGTGTAATTCGCGCAACCAACGCCGCCGAGCGTCCACTGATTGCCGGAGGCGGGCGGGTTGAAGGCGGCGCGGCCGTTGCCGGCGCATTCGATGACGAGCGCGCGGGTGACTTTCGGAAACTGGCTTTGCAGTTCGGCCAAGGTGAGCTTCAGCGGCTTGTCCACTTCGCCGTCAATCGTCAGCGACCAGCCGGTGAGGTCGCGCTTCTCCGCGCGCTCGGGCACGTGGCCGTTGTTGCGGACGAAGTGGCGCTCGATGGGCGTGAGGTCGTCGTCGAGCAGCGTGACGGGCGTCTCGGCGACGATGGGGCGGTCGCTGAGGACGCGCAGGCCGCGCTTGTCCGGGAGCAGGTCGGCGACGGTCTGCGCGAGCGCATCGGGGAACAGGCCCGGCGCAAGTTTGTCCGCGAAGGGAATCGGCCCGCCGAGCGCGGCGGCGAGGGTGGCGAGCGCAGAGCCGCGCAGGAAGTTGCGGCGGCCGGCGGCGTGTTGCGCGGTGCAAGTGGGGGGGATTGGCTGGCGAGCCCGGTGGTGCATGGCGTGGATTTGGCGGTCTGAATTGTGTGGGGCGAATGTTCGCCGCCGTCGGGTCCGTCCGCAAGCCCGCAGCCAACTTTGTCGGCCGGAGCAGGTGCACAAGAAATCCACCAGCTTTGCCCCGTTGAATTGCCAACTGACCATCCCGTCCATTGCTGCCTGATGAAATTCATTGCCCTGCCCTCCGTGCTGGGCGCGCTGACGA
>CAIPBN010000519.1 GCA_903863315.1 uncultured Verrucomicrobiota bacterium
CCGTCGGCAAGGATGGCTTCGACCCCTCGAACCCGCTGAACTATGGCGCGCCGGACACGGTGATGCAGCCCTCGACTCTCCCCACCCGCAGCGCTGCGGCCCCCGTCAAGCTGGAGGCTCCCCGCCGGAAGTTCTGACCCGGTTCTGGATTACGGCGCGGGCGTGAGCGCCGCCCATTCACAGCCGCTTCGCCAGTTCAGCCTGGCTCTGCGCCAGGACTTCCTTGTGCAGTGAATTGCCGTGCGCATCAATCGTGACCACGGCAGGGAAGTTCTCGATTTCCAGTTCCCAGATGGCCTCGGGCGAGCCGAATTCTTCCGCGAAATACACGTTGCGCACCTTCTTCACGCACTCCGCCAGCACCTGCGCCGCGCCACCGATGGCGTGCAGATACACGCAGCCGTGCTCCTTGCAGGCGGCGAGCGTCTTGTCGCCCATGCCGCCCTTGCCGATGACCCCGCGCACGCCGAAATCACGGATGATCTGCCACTGATACGGCTCCTCGCGGATGGACGTGGTGGGGCCGGCGGCGGTGCATTTGTAGGAGCCATCGGCCTGCTTCATCATCACCGGGCCGCAATGGTAGATGATGCCATCGCGCAGCGAGACGCCCGGCGGCAATGCGCCGCCCTCGTGCATGTATTTGTGCACCGCGTCGCGCCCGGTGAAGACGATGCCCGAAATGGACACCTCGTCGCCGACTTTGAGCGCGCGAACCTGGGCTTCGGTGAAGGGAAAGGTGAGGGGGGTCATGTTAGAGAATGCCAGTGGTTGTGGGGGTAATTTTGTCCAGAACCGCTCGCTGAAACCAAGCGGGAATCTGGTCGGATTTCAGTTCGAGCATCTGGCCATCCGTGATTTCTGCGAGCCAAGTGTGCGCCCGGTCCTTGTTGTCGCCGGAGTTGTCGAACACATAGGCGCGGTTCGTGTGCCGGATGGCTCCCAGCAAAAGTTCCAGTGACCGATGGTAGCGGGTCACGATCCGATCTTCCGGCACGTCGTGTCCGCCCAGCCGGACCCGGTTGCGCACGCGAGAGATGTTGATGGCCGGATCGTCGGTGGCCACGAAATACAAATAAGTCCGATAGCCCAACTGCTGCGCCTCGGTGAGCAACGCCACCTTGCTGGGATGCGACATCACGGTCTCGAACGTGAAAGAGATTTTGCGCTCCAGAAGTTTGCGCCGGAGAAAATCAACCGCGACGGATGCAAAGTAGGAGTTCACCGCCACGCTGGCAAAGTCCAGGCGGCCCTCGGTGAAGCGGAGTTGTTTGGCGGCTTCGCTCATTCCGGCAGCGGCCAAAAACGAAGAACCCTGAAAGAACGACCGCGTTTCATCCGCCGTCGCCGCCACGCCGAAGGCGGCAAAGTCGATCAAACCGTGAGTGCGAATGGTCTGCTCGATTTCATCGGCGTTCAAATAAACCCCGAGCAATTCATTCGGCAGATGGGACTTGAGCGTGCTTTTGCCGGAACCATTCGGCCCGGCAAACATCCGAAGGCGTGCCGCAGACGCGCTCACTGGATCG
This sequence comes from uncultured Verrucomicrobiota bacterium, assembly GCA_903863315.1. Lineage (GTDB taxonomy): Bacteria > Verrucomicrobiota > Verrucomicrobiia > Limisphaerales > SXTU01 > SXTU01. The sequence continues at coordinate 1,530 of CAIPBN010000519.1, forward strand.
GGAGCTTGCTGCCGGACACGGCATGGGTGGGTGGGGCAATCTGCTTGATCAGAACGCGCCGCCCGTCAGGGAAAACCTCGTAAATGCACCCCTGCTCGGATTGCAGCACGCTTTGTCCGGAAGCAAGGATCTGTTCGCGCGCCGCCGCGAATGCCGAACCGGAGACGGCGGGAAACTGGGTTTCCAGTTGCTCGATGCTCTTCGCTTGATCTGCCATAGCCGCCATCATGCTATTGTCCGAGTCGTTCCGGGGCAACCTCCGCGTCCATGCGCCCCGGTGACTCAAATGAATCTTCGGTGTTCACCGCGACCACTTCCAACTCTTCCCGACCGCGCTTAGCGAAGACGATGCCCGAGATGGACACCTCGTCGCCGACTTTGAGCGCGCGGACCTGAGTTTCGGTGAAGGGGAAGGTGAGAGAGGTCATGGTAGTTTTGAAATCAATCAAGGCTGCTTGCTTGTCGGTTCGTCCTTCAAAATCAAAGTTCCAGCCTGCAACTCGTAATGGAGCGATTCCCGAATCCGGTGCACTTCAGCAATGACGGGATCGTGAACCAGATACGGCCTTCCTTGAGTCGGGGGCGGTTCGGTGGCCTCCCGGGCTAGCAAACGTGACTGCAACTCCTCAGCTGAATTCACTACCGGTCCGGCGTGAGGGTGCTCCATCAGCCAAGCCTCCATCTGGTCGAGGAAACGACGCGTGTTATCGCCCGCATCCGCCACTAGGCGGTCTTTCACAGCTTCAAGTTCTAGAAGGATCGGCTCAGTCTTCATACTTAATCTCTCCCATCAATTGCAGCGGTCGGCAAACCGAAGGCATCCGATACCCGCGCTGCTCAGCCACCGGGCACAAGCGCCACAGAATCTCGGCGTTGGCTAGATGCTTGCAATTCCACGTCAGAAGATAATCCACCCGATGAATGGTGGCGATGGCCAAATGCACCGCGTCCGCCTTGGCCTTCGCTGGCAGCGGGCCGGCGGACAGAAACGCCTCCGCCAGTTCATCCACCGCCTCCGTGCGGCGCAGCACCGCCAAGGTGCTCAAGGCCTCCAGCCGCTGCCGACTGGCCTGTGGATCGCCCGCCGCAGCCTCGCGCAAGACTTCCGCCGAAACCACGCACTCAAAAAAGGGCCGGCGCACTTGCCACCAATCCTTCGTCCAGACGTGCCACTGGTGCGCCAGCGTGTCCTTGGGAGGCCGCGCCACCAGATAGCTCACCACACTTGTCTCAATGTAAACCGATTGCATCTCAACCGTCCCATCCTAAAACTCCACGATTACATCCTTGCCGAGCGATAATCCCGCCACCTCCGATGCCAGCCGGATGATGGTTTTCTTTAGCACATTGTTGAGATTGGTTGCGACGAGCCAACCACCTGGCAAGCCCTCGCGCATGTCGCGCAGATCCTCGCGGTCAGGATAGAGTTCTTCTGGAGTGCGAGCGATGTAGCGACGTTTCCGCCCTTGTGCGTCGGGGTGCTGGGAACAGCGTTCGAGAAAGGACGGGTCGGATTTCGCGAGTTCGCTAAGGACTATGACCATCGCATCTTTGGCATTGTGGTAGGGGTGCGCCTTCCCCAGCAGGACAAGCCTCCCCCTGCGTGAGGCACTGCCCGCGCTGGGTGTGATTACCGGCCTCTGGGAGAAACGAGTTTGCGGAGGTGCGTTACGTTGAGTTGCTTCGACAATCGCAGGCCGACCCAATCCCGCAAGAAACTCCATCACGTCATCACTGTCCGGACGAACACCAGCTTTCGACTCGACTGCTGCGGAGAGTAAATCAACCAGAAGTTCATCACCCTTCTCCACCAACTCCCTCCACGCTTCTGGAATTGCGTCACGGGCTTGGGAGCGACGATTTCGGCTGCGATATTCCTTCCGCGCTGATTCAAGTGCTTCGCCTGATTCCACTCTCGAACGGGCGAGGTAGCGGTGCAGAATCTCACTTGCCTCAGCAGGCGGACGCTCGAACAGGTCGAGCTTGTAAACACGCCTGTCCTCGTAGCTGCCTTGCTCCGCCGGAAGATAAAAACTCCAAGTCTTGCCATCCGTCAGAACCACGAAAGGAACTCCTGCGTGAAAGGCATATTCGAGTGCTTGCCGAACCGCATCTTCAGCCTTATCAGGTTGTTTGACCTCTGTGAAAACCGCCGGTTTGGCCGGTGGATGGCAAAGCGCGAAATCAACACGTCCCTCACCAGTCTTGAATTCAGGCCAAACCACAGCCGTGTCCCATGTATCCCAAGCAAGCTCCTGAAGCACGCGAAGAACGATGCCTTGGGAGATTGACTGTTCGTTTGCGAACCGTCCTTGGCGAAGGCGCGCAGTGATATCAATGAGAGTAGCTTCGAGCGACATAGGTTGGCTTCTTCAATACAGCCACTTCTCAATCTGCCCCTCCGCCCCCAGCACCACGCCCTGCCGGCGGTAGGCCCAGCACATGTAGCTCACGCTGACGAAGAACGACGCCGGCACGCGGTTGGCCGCGCAGATTTTCACGCCCAGCAAGGTCGTCTTGCCGCCGAAGCCCATCGGGCCGATGCCGAGTTCGTTCGCGGTCTTCAAGATGTCCTGCTCCAGCGCGTCCAGCTCCGGGTTTGGATTGCGGTCGTCGAGCATGCGCAGGAACTGCTGCTTGCTGAACTCATAGCCCGTCGCGCGGTCGCCGCCGATGCACACGCCGAGGATGCCCGGGCCGCAGCCCTTACCCTGCGCCTGGAGCACGGCGTCGAGGATGACCTTGCGGCAGCCGTCGAGGTCGCGGTTGGCGTGGAGCTTCTCGGCGGGCAGCGAGTATTGCGCGCCGACGTTTTCGCAA
>CAIPBN010000520.1 GCA_903863315.1 uncultured Verrucomicrobiota bacterium
AAGTCCGCGAAGGCGCGAAGAAAGGCCTCCGCGTGCTGGGCGTGGAGGAAGACCTTGGTCGTGAACTGGTGAAGTCCCTCAGCGCCGAGCAGCGCACCACCGCCATCTTCGACAAGGTCGCGCCCAAGGACATCATCACCGGCGCTGACCGGGCCGCCAAACGCCTCACCCCTCCGGGCATCGCCTACAGCCAGTTGAACGGAGCCCAAAAAGAGCAGCTAAAGAAAGTCGTGGCCGAATACGCCAACCGCGTCCGCCCGGATGTGGCGAAGAGTGACCTGGCCAAGATCGACAAGGCGGGCTGGGACGCCGTCGCTTTCGCTTGGGCCGGCGGTCTGGAACGCGGGGATGGCCATTACTACCGCGTGCAAGGCCCGACCTTCCTGCTCGAATACGACAACACGCAGAACAACGCCAACCACGTCCACGCCGTCTGGCGCGACTTCACCAACGACTTCGGCGAGGACCTGCTGAAGAAGCACTACGAGCAGGCGCACAAGAAGTGAGCGTGCGGCAGAGCAGCGGGCACGGTAGGACGAGCGCGCCCTTCTCACTTCCCGGACAACTGGCGGTTCAACTCCAGCACCTTGCTGACAATCCGCTCCTCGGTTGACTCCGCCCAGGGTCCCGGGTGTGTGGTGCTGAAGCGCATGGCCTCGCCGCCTTCATAGCCGCCTTCCTTGAGCACGCGAAGGCTGGGGATGTAGCCCATCACATCATTGGAATAACCGGCCACCCACACCGCCGGCCCGGCCAGCTCGCGCTTCAGCCGCAGCGAATAGTCCACCACCACCTCGCCGCCGAGCGCGACCAAGGTGATCCCCTCGCCCAGTCGCACCATCTGCACGGGATACGGGTATTGCGTCGGGAGGCGTTCGCCTTTGTCCAAACGCTCCAGCATGCGCTTGGCGTGGGCCGCCTCGTATCTGTCCTTGGAGGCCAACCGGGTTTGAAACTCCGCGCGCGAGGGTGCCGGGGCATAGTCCAGATTCACTTCGGAAAACGCACCGCGCAAAGGACCGCTCACCGGTTTCATCGTGGTGGTGAGGGCCGCTTGCACTGCCGTCGCCAAGCTCCGCCCGTGCTTCTGGGCCAGGTCCACCGTGCCCCGCGGATAGGGGTTCTGATCGCCGCTGCAACCGTTCATAAAGAGCGCGATGGCCCCGGGATGGTCGGCCTCCAGATATTGTTGCGCAAAGCCCGCGTAATCGCCGCAGAACTGATACAGCGCCAGCGTGGTGTTGTGGCACGCATAGCCGAACAGCACCGCGCGCAGCGTTCCATCGGCACCTTCCACCCGGAGCACAGGCACCTCGTGGTCCACCGGGCCTTCGGGATACGGGCTGTTCTTAAACCCGGTCTTGGTGGGCAGGCGGCGGTTCATGGCAAAACCGCAGCGGGCGAAGCTATGGGTCAGTTTTGCCGGGGCGCGGTTGGACAGCGCCGTGCCGATGAGTGTGAACAACTTCTCCTCCAGTTGCCGGCCGTATGCCTCGCCTTGCTGCACCGGCCCGAACTCGCCGTCATCCGCCGGCGTGCGTCCGACCCGGAACTCCGGCCCGCTGTGCGTGTGGGAGGCATTGAGCAACAGGACCGCCGGCGGCAGCGACCAGGCCTGTTGCACCCGGGATTCCAGTGATTTGCGCAAGGCTCGTGGGATGCCGATGAGGTCCAGCGTGACCATCACAAGTCGGCTGCCATCCGTGTCCTGCACCACCAACGCCTTGGCGAACAGCTCCTGGGTTTTGCCATCGGATGGCTTGTTGCGGCTGGCATAACCAGCCATCCACATCGGTTTCTCGGGGGTGATGCTGACGGCAGCCACCCCCGCCTGCCACGCAGCGGCGGCGGGCAGAGTCTTGACCTCGGCTGCGCGAAGGAACGGGAGCACTCCAAACAAGGCCGCCAAGCCGAACCCGGCCACAACGCGGCGCGAACACAGATGTGACCAGCCAAACTTTGAAGGTGTCATGTCCTTCAGCAGACGCGCCGTTCCCGAAGCATCATTCACCTGGGGTGCTGCACTTGCAGGATGAAATCAGTCAGCCGGTCTGAATCTCCCCGCCCGCCGGCACCGCGCGCCGACCAAAGATACGTGTTTCCTCCGCGCCTGTTCCGTGGCAGAAAACGTCCCTGACTCGCACATGAAAAAGCTCAATCACTGGACACTCACGCTGCTCGGCTTCGCCCTGCTCTCGCTCAAGGCCAACTCCCAAGACATGCCGCTCTCGATGCTGCTCATCGAGGGCGAGGGGTGGAAGCTCGTCTCCGAAGGCCACGGCTTCACGGATGCGCCGTGCGCGGATGACAAGGGGAATTTCTACTTCAGCGACATGCGCAGCACGCCGCCCGCGATCTGGAAGGTCGCACCGGACGGAACGAAGTCGAAGCTCCTCGAAGGCACGTCGTGCAGCGGCTTGAAGTGGGGGCCGGACGGGCGCCTCTACGCGTGCGTGGGCAAGGACAAGCAGCTCGTGGCGTTCGAGCTACCCAGCGGCAAGAAGTCCGTCGTGGCCGAGGACGTGCAGCCGAATGACTTGGTGGTCACGCACAAGGGGCACGTTTACTTCACCGAGACGGGGAAGAAACAGATCACCTTCGTGAACCCGAAGACCGGCGAGAAGCGCGCGGTGGACACGGGCATCACCGCGCCGAACGGCATCACGGTGTCGCCGGACCAGGGGACGCTCGCGGTGTCGGACTCGGCGGGCGTGTATGTGTGGGCGATGCGCATCGAGGCCGATGGCAGCCTCACGCACAAGGAGCCCTACATGACGCTCCGCACGGAAGTGGACACGAACGCGAAAAGCCCCGATGGCCGCTCGCCCGTTTACAAAACTCGCAGCTCCGGCGACGGCATGACGAGCGACCGGCAGGGCCGTTACTACGTGGCGAGCGCGGTGGGTGTGCAGGTGTTCGACCCGACGGGCCGCATGAGCGGCGTGCTGCCCAAGCCGACGAACAAGTTCATGACGAGCTGCGGCTTCGGCGGGCCGAACATGGACGTGCTTTACGTGACCTGCGCGGACCAAGTCTTCGCCCGCAAGACAAAGGCGAACGGAAACCTGTTCTTCCTCCCGCCGCCGAAGGATCCGCCACCGGCACCGAAGAAGAAGTGAAGCCCATTTCCCGCGAAACACGCGAATGAACGCGAAAAAGAAGCCATTGAAGCGTCGGCGGTTTGCGGCGCCCTTTTCTTTCGCGTCAATTCGCGTGTTTCGCGGGCCTCTCCCATCCGTGACTTTTGTTTTGCCATGAAATCCCTCCTCACTCCCCTGCTCTACCTTGCCCTCGCCGCGCCGCTCTTTGCTGCCGAGAAGAAAGAGCCGTCGCCCGACGACCAATACAAGAAGCTCACGCCGGACTCCGAGGAGCAGCCCGGCGTCCCGAAAGGCACCCTCACCGAGCACGAGTGGAACGACAGCAAGATTTTCCCCGGCACCGTGCGGAAGTATTCCGTTTACGTCCCGAAGCAATACGACGGCAAGACGCCCGCGTGCGTCTTCGTGTGTCAGGACGGTGTGCTCTACAAGGCCCCGACGGTCTTCGACAATCTCATCCACAAGAAGGAAATGCCAGTGACCATCGGCATCTTCATCCGGCCAGGCACCAAGCCGCTCAAGCCCGGCGAGGTCGCGCCGAAGCGTCCTGACGGCCGCCCTGCTCCGCCATCCAATCGCAGCTTCGAATACGACAGCTTGGGCGACCAATACGCGCGCTTTCTGCTGGAGGAGATTCTGCCCGAGGTCGGCAAGAAGTATAACCTCACCAAAGACCCGGCGGGCCGCTGCATCGCGGGCAGCAGCAGCGGCGGCATCTGCGCGTGGACGGTCTGCTGGGAGCGGCCCAACGAGTTTCGTAAGTGCTTCACCACGGTCGGCAGCTTCACCAACATCCGCGGTGGCAACAAGTATCCCGACCTGGTCCGCGCCGCGCCGCGCAAACCCATCCGCATCTTCCAGCAAGACGGCTCCAACGACATCGTGAACCAGTTCGGCTCGTGGCCCGAGGCGAACAAGGCGATGGCCGCCGCGCTGAAGGAGAAGGGTTACGACCACAAGTTCGTCTTCGGCGAGGGCGTCCACAGCGGCAACCACGGCACGCAGCTCTTCCCCGAGGCGATGCGGTGGATCTGGCGCGACTGGAAGCAATGAGCGGAAACCGTATCATTGCGGCACTATTGTCCGCCTTGCTGCTGGTCGGACTGGCCTTCCCTCTCCCCGCCGCCGAGCAGCGTCCCAACGTCATCCTCATCCTCGCGGACGACTTGGGCTACGGCGACCTCGGCTGTTACGGCCATCCCAAGTTCAAGACGCCAAACTTGGACCGCATGGCCGCCGAGGGCGCGCGCCTGACGCAGTTCAACACCCCCGCGCCGTTCTGCGCACCGACCCGCGCCTCGCTGATGACCGGCCGCTATCCGTTCCGCTGCGGCATGACGGCGAACCCCGCGCCCGACGGCGGTCCCATCGCGGATGCGACCGCGCTGCCCGCCTCGGAAATCACGCTCGCACAGCTCTTCAAGCAGGCCGGCTACGCCACTGGCATGGTTGGCAAGTGGCATCTCGGCCACAAGACGCCCGCGCAGATGCCCACCGGACGCGGCTTCGACGAGTATCTCGGCATCCTCTACAGCAACGACATGCGGCCCGTGCAGCTCATGGACGGCACGAACGTCACCGAGTATCCGCTCGTCCAGGCCACGCTCACCCGCCGTTACACCGAGCGGGCCGTGGGCTTCATCGAGCGGAACAAGGCGAAGCCGTTCTTCCTCTACTTCGCCGAGACCATGCCGCACAAACCACTGGCCACGACCGAGAAGTTTTACAAACAGAGCGGCGCGGGCCTCTACGGCGACGTGATCGCCGACCTCGACGCCAGCGTCGGCGAGGTGCTGGCCAAAGTGAAGGCCCTCGGCCTCGACGAGCGCACGCTGATTGTGTTCACGAGCGACAACGGCCCGTGGTTCGGCGGCAGCACCGGTGGCCTGCGTGGGATGAAAGGCAGCACCTACGAAGGCGGGTTTCGCGTGCCGTGCCTTGCGCGCTGGTCCGGAAAAATCCCCGCCGGCCATGTAAGCCATGCTCCGGCCGTGATGATGGACCTTTTCGCCACCGCGCTGAAGGCCGCAAACCTCGCCCCACCCGCCGGCCGGGTGATTGACGGGCGCGACATCCTGCCGCTCTTCACCTCCGCCGCGCCCAGCCCGCACGAAGCCATCTTTGGACACCAAGGGCCGTTGCTTGCCTCCGTTCGCGATGCGCGTTGGAAGCTCCACGCACAGCCCCCTCGTGACCCATTCCTTAACTTGAACAGGCCAGGCCAGCGCTGGACCGACCCGCGCGGCCCCGATGGCGTGACCATCCTGGCGCCTTACGAGCAACACCAGCCCAGCGAACATCCCGGCCTCCGCACCGGCGACGCCCCCGCTGCCATGCAGCTCTTCGACCTTCAGACCGACCCTGGCGAACAGAAGGATGTGGCTGCCCAATACCCCGAAGTCGTCGCCCGCCTCAAGGCGCTTTACGACGAGACCAGCCGCCACATCCCGGCCCCACCAGGAGGGACTGGAAAGTCAAAAGCCACCAGGTAGTCGGGGGAACTGAGATTCCCAGACAGGACACAGCACGCTTACCAGCACGCTTGCCTTGCAAAAAGTCCGGGCGGAATTACTATCCTCTCAACACGCCCTTTTTCGTATGAAATGCAATGTCGAACCCAAGCTGTGGCGTTCTCCGTCCGGCTTTACCCTTATCGAATTGCTGGTGGTCATCGCTATCATCGCCATTCTCGCGGGCATGCTGCTGCCCGCCCTGTCCAAGGCCAAGGAAAAGGGAATGGGGATCTCGTGCGTGAACAACATGAAGCAGTTGCAACTGGCTTCCACGGTTTACACCGGGGACAATGATGATCGCATCGTTTCGAGTCGCGGCGGCATTCCTCTGGCGCAGACCAACTTCGCTTGGTGCACGGGATGGATGCAGCCCGGTGGGGCTTACGTCGCGGGCACAGAAACCAACACGGCCTACTTCATGAACGCCCTGCTGGGGAGCTATGCCGGGAACGCCAAGGTCTTCAAATGCCCGTCGGACAAGTGGATTCACCCGAGCCTGAGCGTCACCTACGCCCGCAGCGTCTCCATGAACATGTGGATGGCGTGGGAGGGTGGGGCGGGGCAATTGATCGGCGCCGGGGTCAACTACCGGCGGGTTGCCGAAATTAGCAAGCCGACCGACCGGTTCTCCTTCATTCACGAAAACCCCAATTCGATTGAAGACTGCACGTTCCGCTTGAACTTCTCGACCACAGCGGGAGCCCAGCCGCCCCTCGTCTTTGAGAACGCGCCCGCCGCCCTGCACAACAAAGGCACGAGCATGGGCTTCATGGATGGCCATGTGGAATTGCGCAAGTGGAACAGCGTGACCCTGTCCGGCAGCGTGCCCATTCCTGCAAATGGCGCAATTGACGTGCTCTGGCTCAAGGAACGCGCCACCGATTTCTAAGATGAAGCTATCCCCTCAACGCCACTCGGTTGGCTTTACCCTGATTGAACTCCTCGTCGTCATCGCGATCATCGCGATTCTGGCCGGCATGCTGCTGCCCGCCTTGTCGAAAGCAAAAGAGAAGGCTGCTGGCACGAAATGCCTCTCCAACAACAAGCAGCTTCAACTGGCGTGGTCCCTGTATGCGGGAGACTACGATGATCGGATTTGCCGCAACGGCGGAGCCACCCCGTTGGCCAACAGCAACAACACCTGGTGTGCCGCTTGGATGAGGCCAGGCGGAGCTCCCACCTGGCCTTACGTCCCCGGTTACGAAACCAACACCGACCTGTTCATGCACGGCCAGTTGGGCACCTACGCGGTGAACCCTGCCATTTTCAAATGTCCCTCCGACAAATACATCTTTCCCGGCGCAGTGGGCACCTATGCCCGGAGCGTGTCCATGAACAACTGGATGAACGGCAGCGCCCGCCCCTCGGCGGCACTGGCCCCGAATCCGGTTTACACGCGGCTGGCGCAGATGGGCAAACCCACCGACCTCTATGTCTTTGTGCATGAGGACGTGAACTCCATCGATGACGGATACTTTGCCATCGATCTGGACCCCGCGAACAATGGATCCTGGAACAACAGCAACCGGCCCGCCGCCATGCACAATGGCAGCACCACCTTGGGGTTCGCGGATGGCCACGTGGAGTTTCACAAGTGGGATGCGCTCCAGATTTCCACGGCCAACGTGACCGGAGTGTATCGCCCCAATGGCAGCACGGATGCCACGTGGATCAAGGTCAGGTCCTCCGAGTAGCCCACATTCCCCTTCCCCGCCCGGCGCGCAGTGCCTAAGCTGCGCGCCGTTTTGCTTTCATGCCCAGCGTCTTCCTCAAGACCTACGGTTGCCAGATGAACGAGCGCGACAGCGAGGCCGTCGCCGCCCAGCTCGTCGCCAAGGGCTATTCCCTCGCCCCGTCCGAGGCCGTCGCCGATGTCGTGCTGCTCAACACGTGCAGCGTGCGCGACAACGCCGAGCAGAAGGCCATCGACAAGATGACCAATCTGGCCGGGCAGTTCCGCAAGCAGCGCCCCGGCGTGGTGCTGGGCTACCTCGGCTGCATGGCGCAGAGCCGGGGCAAGGAACTCATTGACCAGCTTCCCGACGTGGATCTCGTCGTCGGCACGCAGAAGTTCCACCGCGTCGCCGACTATGTGGACGACCTGCTCGCCGGCCGCCGCGACAAGATCGTGGACACCGAGGAGGAACGCGGCAGCGAGGCGACCATCAAGGAGCATCTGCTCAACGGCGCAGCGAAGGGAAAAGCCGTCAGTGCCTTCGTCAGCATCATGCAAGGCTGCAACCAATACTGCACCTTCTGCATCGTCCCCTACACGCGCGGTCAGGAACGCAGCCGCACGATTCCCGACATCGTCGCCGAGTGCCGTGAACTGGTGGCTCGGGGCGTGAAGGAAATCACGTTGCTTGGACAGATCGTGACGAGCTACGGGCGGCGTGACAAGTGGCAGGTGACAGGTGACACGAGCGCCGCTCCCCTGCCACCGGCCACCTGTCCCCTGTCACCCTTCGTCCAGCTCATCGAGGCCGTCCACGCCATCGAGGGCCTTGAACGCATCCGCTTCACCTCCCCGCATCCCAAAGGCTACGGCGACGACCTCGTCGAGGCCTACGCCCGCCTGCCCAAGCTCGTCGAAAGCGCGCACCTGCCCGTCCAGTCCGGCAGCGACCGCCTCCTGAAGCTGATGCACCGCGGCTACACCCGCGCCCGCTTCCTCGACATCATCCGCCGCCTCCGCGCCGTCCACCCCGAGATGGGCATCACCACCGACATCATCGTGGGCTTTCCCGGCGAGACAGAGGCGGACTTCGCCGAGACGCTCTCGCTCGCACGCGAAGTCGAGTTCGACAACGCCTTCGTCTTCAAATACTCCCCGCGCCGCGACACCCCCGCCGCCGCGATGCCGGACCAGTTGCCGGAGGAAGTCATCGAAGCCCGTCACGCCCAGCTCCTCGCCGTCATCAACGAGATCGCCGAGCGCAAGAACAAGGCGTGCGAAGGCCGCGTGCTGCAAATCCTTGTGGAAGGCCCGAGCCGCAAGAACCCCGCCCGCCTCGAAGGCCGCACCCGCGCGAACAAGATCGTCATCTTCGAGGGCAGCGAGCGGCACATCGGCCAGGTGATGGACGTGCGCATCGTCCGCGCCGCGCCCTTCACGCTCTACGGCGACCCGGCGATCATGAATTTGACCGAATGAAACTTCCAACGCTCAACATTCAACGCTCAACGTCCAGAGCGCGTCCGTTGAACGTTCAACGTTGGAAGTTGAACGTCGGACGTTTCTCCTTTCTCTGATGACTCTTTCAAACCTCTGCATTGTCCTCGGCCTTGGCGTAGCCGTCCCGCAGCTCTACGGCCTGAGCAACCCGGCCGGGTTCCGCGATGCGCTGCGGAAATTTCCGCGCCACACCGGCATCGGCTATGGGCTGATGGCCATCGCCACCGCGTGGTTCCTGTGGCACTTGAAGCAGGAGAACATCGCCGACTTCGCCGCCTACAAACCGATCATGTATGCCGGGTTCGCCGGGCTGGGCATTGGCACCTGCATTTATCTGAAGGACTTCCTTGCCGTGCGCGGCCTCGCACTGGTCTTGATGCTCCTAGCCAAGCTCGTGCTCGACACGCAGCGCTGGCACGACTCGAACTGGCGCTGGGTGCTGGGCGTGTGGGCCTACGTTTGGATTGTCGCCGGCATCTGGTTCACCGTCTCGCCGTGGCGCTGCCGGGACATCATCGAGTGGAAGACCGCCACCGACGCGCGCGTGAAAATCGGCTGCGCCCTCCGCCTCGCCCTCGGCGTGCTCGTGGCGGTGCTGGGGGCGACGGTGTTTAAGTAAGCCTTCCAAGGTTGGCGGATGAGCAAGCCCAACGGCAAAATCCTCGTCATCCGCGGCGGAGCCATCGGGGACTTCATCCTCACGCTGCCGGTGCTGGCGGCGTTGCGGCAGCAGTTTCCCAAGGCGCACCTCGAAGTCCTCGGCTACCCGCACATCGCTTCGCTCGCCTTGCACGGCGGCCTTGCCGATGCCGTGCGCCCCGTCGAAGCCCGCGCGCTCGCCGGCTTCTTCGCCGACATGGGTGACCTCGACGACGCCACGGGCCATTACTTCGCCGGCTTCCAAGTCATCGTCTCCTACCTCTACGATCCCGACGGCTTCTTTGCCGAGAACGTGAAGGCCTGCACCAAGGCGCAATTCATCGCCGGCCCGCACCGCCCGGACGAAACCAAACCCGTCCACGCCACCGATGTTCTTCTCAAGCCCCTCGAACGCCTCGCCATCTTCGACGCCGACCCCGTGCCGCGCCTGAGTATCGGAGAACCTGACCAGGTTGCCCCCGTGCTCGCCGTCCATCCCGGCAGCGGCAGCGAGAAGAAGAACTGGCCGCAGCCGCACTGGGCCAAGTTCCTCGCGCACGTCATGTCCGGCACGGACTGGAATGTCCTGCTCATTGGCGGCGAAGCGGAAGGCAACCGCTTGGCGGAACTCGCGCAACCCCTGCCCGCTTCGCGAGTTCTGGTCGCCCACAACCACCCGCTCCCCGAACTCGCGAAATCGCTCCGCACCTGCCTTGGGTTCGTCGGTCACGACTCCGGCATCACACATCTCGCCGCGGCCGTCGGGCTGTCCGGGCTCGCACTTTGGGCCAGCTCCAACGAAACCGTCTGGCACCCGCGCAGTCCCGCCTTCCGCGTCCTGCGCAACTCCGACGGCATCGCGCACCTCTCGCCGGAGACGGTGTTCACGGTGCTGCGGAACCTGCTTTCGACCCGTGCGACCTAGCCGTTTCAGCACTTGAGCAGCCAGTCGCCGCAGTTCGCTGAGGACAAATTTCGGAAACTAACGAGAGCCGAGGATCGGAGCGCGGCATTCAGGCCGCGGCAACGTGCGTGGTTCAGGATCGCTCAAACCACACTGTTGCAGCCGGGGCCTGCTGCGGCGTGAACGCCGCGCTCCCGCCGGCCCTCGTTCATCACGGCGTTTTCCACTTCAGCGTTCGGGCTGAATCTCGCACGAGCGTCCAGCGTTACTCGGCGCTTGCATCCCTCTGAAAACAGCGTTCGATGGCGGGCAATTCACCGCACATGAGCCATCATATTTTCTCCCGGCGAGCCTGGCTTCAGGCCGCTGCTGTCACCGGCACAGCCGCCGCCCTTCCACCACTTCTGACCGCTGCCGCCGGCGCAGCAGATGCCCCGGCTTCATCGGCAGTCGCCTTGGGTTCGCGTCGCGAATTGTTTCTCGATGACTTCCTCATCGCGAAGCTCGACGGTGCGACACTCAAGGCGCACCAGCCCGAGCCGCGCGACGTGGTCATCACCTGCGACGCGCCGTGGGAAGGCAACACCTCCGCCTACTACACCATCTTCGCGGACGACGACCGGTTCCGGATGTATTACCGCGGCTGGCATTGGGACGAGGCGACGAAGAAGGAGGCGCACCCGGAGTTCGCGTGCTACGCGGAGAGCCGGGACGGGCTGACGTTCACCAAGCCCAAGCTCGGCCTGTTTGATTTCAACGGATCGAAGGAGAACAACATCGTTTCCACCGGCCCCGTGCCGCACAACTTCACTCCCTTCAAGGACACCAACCCAGCCTGCCCGCCCGAGGCGCGTTACAAGGCGCTCTCGGGCAACCGCTCGCGCGGCCTCGACCCTTTCCAGTCTGCCGACGGCATCCGCTGGACGCACGGGCTCACCGCCCAGGCCAAGCTGGGCGTGAAGGCCGTCATCAAGGACGGCGCATTCGACTCGCAGAACCTGGCCTTCTGGGACGCGGCGCGCGGCGAGTATCGGGCGTATTGGCGCTACTTCACCGACGGCGGATACAAGGGCGTGCGGGCCATCCGGACGGCGACTTCGAAGGACTTTCTCGTCTGGGAAAACCAGGCCGACCTGCGCTACGTGGACTCGCCGGCCGAGCATCTTTACACCAACGCCATCCTGCCCTACGCGCGCGCACCGCACCTGTTCATCGGCTTCCCCACGCGCTTCCAGCCCAAGCACCAGCAGGTCGAGCCCGTGTTCATGAGCAGCCGCGACGGCGTGCTCTTCAAGCGCTGGCCCGAGCCGCTCATTCCCATCACCGCGCCGAAAGACCGCGATGGCAACCGCAGCAATTACATGACGTGGGGCCTCCTCCAGTTGCCCGGCCAGGAACGTGAGCTGTCAGTTTATGCGACGGAAGCCTACTACACGGGCCCCGGCAGCCGGGTGCGGCGTTTCGTGTTCCGCACGGACGGCTTCGTCTCGGTCCGCGCGGGCGCGACCGGCGGCACGCTGCTCACCAAGCCGCTCACTTTCGATGGGGCGAGACTGACACTGAACATCGCAAGCAAGGGCGCGACACGTGTCGAAGTGCAGGATGCGGGCGGCAAGGCGCTGCCCGGCTTCACGCTCGCCGACGCTTCGCCCATCATCGGCGATTTCATCGAACACACGGTGATGTGGAAATCCGGCTCCGACCTCCGCAAACTCGCGGGCCAGCCGGTTCGCTTGAAGTTCGAGCTGAAGGACGCCGACGTGTTTGCGATGAAATTCAACGCCTGAAGCCATGCAAGCCGCCACACAAACCCGCCGTAACTGGCTCAAGGCCACCGCGCTTCTCAGTGCGGGCGCGGCCAGTTCAACCCCGGCTGCGACCACGGCCGCTCCCCAGTGGATCAACCGTGCCCCTGTGGAGCTCAAAGGCCTGCGCGTCACCTGTTCCGAACCCGTGCTGGTGAAGCGCAGCCGCTGGTTCTGCTGGTTCCCGTCGCTCATCCGGCAGCCGGACGGGACACTTTGGGCGATCATGAACGCCTACGCGGATGTGCATGTCTCCGACTCGTTCAGCTATCTCTCGCGCTCCCGGGACGGCGGGTTGACCTGGGACGAGCCCCGGGTGATTGGCGACGCCGGCTTGAGCCACCTACTGCTCGCGGACGGCAGCGCGGTGGTGATTCCCTACTATCTGCGTCCCCGGACTGGCGGCACCATCGGCGCACCGTGCAACGTGATTTCGCCAAAAGGGCAACTGACGATGCGCGCCTCGGGGCTGACCGTCGGCAACTGGCCCAAGCCGCCCAAGTCCATGGGCGCGGATCTCGCCACCGCCGGCTTTGTCTTCAACGGCCAGGTGCTGCGCGGCCGCAAGGACGAGTATCTCACCACGCTCTATGGACACTTCGAGGGCGACAAGCGCTATTCGCTGGTGTTCGCCGAGTCCGCCGATGGCTTCAAGTGGAGCATTCGTTCGCTGGTGTCCGGGGCAGATTGCGCCCTCAGCGGCGGTGAAGGCCCATGCGAGTCCGCCATCTGCCGGCTGAAAGACGGGCGCTTGATGTGTGTGTTCCGGCTCGCGTCGTTCGTTCCCTTCGGCCAGTCGTTCAGCGAGGACGACGGGAAAACGTGGAGCAAGCCCGTGAACATTCCGCCGAACTCGGTTGAACCGAGCCTCGCGGTGATGCCCACGGGAACCGTGGCGTTGTCCTGCGGCCGACCGGGTATTGCCGTGTGGTTCGATAAAGCCGGCAGCGGCACCGATTGGCAGGCGGTGGACATTCTCGCCCAGCACAACGCCAGCCGGCCGCAGGACATCATCAACCCTGATTCACGCAAGGCCTGGGGTGGCGTGGACAAGCTGCTGCGTGAAGGCCTGCATGGCTTCACATCCAGCTACACGGAGCTGACACGGTTGGATGACCAGCATCTGCTCCTCATCTATGACCGCCTCGGCCTGGGCTGGAGCGCCATCCCCGACGAATCACCCGAGACCAACAGCGTGTGGGTGATGCGGCTGAAGGTGGAGGTCTAGCTTCATCCGCTGGGACGGCCCGCGGCTATTTCTTCAGCCCAGCGGGAACGGGCACGAAGGTCTTGAAGCTGATGCCGTCGGGCGTGCCAGTCGTGGTCTGCACCGAGTAGCCAAGATACTTGGCGATGACCGCAAACGGCGGCAGCAGGCTGAAGTCGGCCAAATCCTTCAGCGGCTTGAGCGAAGGGAGCGTTGCCCCGGCCATCGGGACAGGGGAGGCGAACAATTTCTCCAAAGCGTCAGGATCTTTGCGCAGAGTATCAATGAGGATGCGAATGGTCTCGGTCTGGTTCTCATAAACGAACCAGCCGGTGTTGAAGCCGCCAATTCTCTGCGCCGACTCGGATAGCCCCGGGACCGCGCTCAGAGGCTTGCCCTGAGCTTCCGCCCCGCGCAGAAGCTCTTCCAGCATGCCGACGTCCGTGGCCACCGCGACATAGCCGCCGGTCGTAGAAACGTTCAACTGACCGCGACCGGCAGGAGCCTGGACCATGCCCGGCAGGATGGAGAGGCTGTAAACCTTCCGTCCGAGAAACTCACGCTCCTTGGGCGGCAACGGGCTTAAGGTGCGCAACGCCTGCACCAGCGCGTCCGGCCGGGGCGAGCCGATCAGATACAGCATCGGTGGCGATTTCACATCTTCTGCGGCAGCACCGCGCGGGGCTTTTTGAATCGTCACAAAATCCGCCCCGAGGTTGCCAAACAGCTCCTTGCGCAAGTCGAAGTTGGGGTCCTTGTCCTTGCCCACGTTTTCGAGCATCAGCGTGAGGAGGCCGGCCATCTGGGGATTCAAGTCGGTGATGACGCGCTCCAAGGTGGCGAAGGCTTTCTGGCCATCCAGACGGACGCGCGTGAACTTGGCAACGTCCCCGCCCACGGAAGGCAGCGGACCGGCTTCCTTCACCTCCGGGGTAAGTATGCCAAGGATGCCCTTGCGGCGGGCCTGCGGGGACTGGAGGAAGAGCTCGATCTGTGTGCCTTCAGCCGCCTGGCGCGCGGTCAACGCCACTCCGTCCAGGCCGCCGATGCCCAGCGCGTCCAACATGCGCCCAGGTGCCATGGCGAGCGGGTTGGCATCGGCGCCTTGCGGGGCGGCGGGAAGCTTGGCCAGCGCACCAAGAAAGGCTTTGGCATTGAGCCAGCCGAAAAGCTGTGCCTCACGGGCCAACGCGCTGCGGGCCCGCTCGAATTCGGGCACTTCGTCGAGCCCCGTGCCCGCCCCATCCAGGCGCGCCAGAATTTTTTCCAAGCTCTTCAGGTTTCCTCCCGCCAGCAGCAGGGAGCCCGACTGTCCGACATAATGCTCGCTCTTCTGCTTCCCCGCAGCCTCGTCGTCCTTGGGCTGCGCCGCCTTGACCCGGGTGCGGGCAAACTTCACGCCGCGCACGGTTTCGTGCTGGATGACCTTGCCGGCATCGGCATCGCGCTTCTCACATTTCTCGATGAAGTCCCGCAACTGCTTTGCCTTGTCCTTGACGTCGATGAGCACCACGAGGTCCGGAGAACTGCCCGGCTGGCCCAGCCAACCGTTCTGGATCAGCGCAAAGGTGATCTGTCCGCCAATCAGCGGTTTGAACTCCGCCCACTCGGCATCGAAGCTCTTGTCTTCTGCGGCGAAGATTGCGCCCAGCTTCTTCTCGAAGTGGTCGGCGAAGGGTTTCATCGCCGGATCGCGCCAGAGCTGGGCAAGCGGAAAGTCCTTCAAGGAAGCCGCCGTCCGTTCCCAGTCTGGAATGGTCGTCATCACCAGCGTGTCCGCCGGCAGCAGTTTCTCCGCGGGCGGAGTGGCGGCTGGCAGCGACTGGCCTGTGGCCAAAACCAACCAGATCGTGGCCAAGGAAGAGGTCAAAAGAAGTTTCATGCGGTGGGGTGTGGGACGGATAATCAGTGCGGAGGTTTTAGGGAGCGATCGGAAGCTTGGCAAGCCGCGTGGTGATGGCCTGGTCACAAAACATCACGCGGAGCCGGTTTTCTCGACCACGACGCAAGGGCCGTGCGAGACGCTCGTGGCTCGTGGAGCATGGTCAGAGATCCTTCCGCCGGTAGGCCCGCATCGCCAGCGGCGTGTCCGAGGGATAACTGGCCGCCAGATCCTCCATCCTAGCCAGAAGCCAGGGCTGCGTGTGAGTGGCCCCGTTCTTCGTCCACACCACATCTGCAGCGATGAAGACCGCTGCATGCACAAGGGTTCCATTCGGGCGGCTCAACAGGATCACGTCGCCCAGCCGGGACGGCTCCTCAACAGCAAAATAATCCCGCTCCAGCCGCGCCCGCATCTGGCTGGGATCCGCCAGCTCGTCCTCCGGACGGTCATTGAAGAAATTCATCGCCGACCAGAAGCAGTTTGGGGTGACAGACTTGGAGTCCTTCTCGACGGGATACGGGTAATTGTAGATCCGTGAACGCGCAAAGCGCGGCAGCAAATGGACCACATCCAAGGCCACACCACCGGTGACCTGGGTCAGGGACTGGAGGAGTGGCCGGATGTCTTTATTGCGTCCACCCCGGCCCCAGTAATCCACGAGCTTGTCCACGTTCGAACGCTGACCAAGTTTGAGGCGCAGCAGAACAGTGGTCTGCCGGCCGGTAACCTCCAAAAAGCGGCGGCGCTCCTCCTGAGACTCCAACAGCTTCAAAACCAAGGGCCAGTCAGACAGGCACAAGGCGTTCCCGCGGGGATACAGCAAGGCCTTCGCTGTGGCGATGGTGGCCTTGGACAGGCCGGCGGCACCAAACCAATCCGCGTCACTGTTGGCCCGAAAGCTCAACGGATTCTCATGAAGCGGGTTTCCCCCACACACGGCAAGCGCCTGATAAATCTTCCGCCGGGCCTGCCCTCCAAGATCCACCACCACGGCAGGCGGCGGCCGGATCAGAATCTGGCCAGCGGCGATTTGCCAGTTTTGCGTGTTCATCAGCCAGCCACGCGTCGCTGGGGACAGTTCACTCGTGTTAAACAAATCCGCCAGGCTGCTGGCCGAATAGCCAGTGAAGACCCATCCCTCCGCATGGCTCATTTGCTGGGAGATGAAAATGAACTCGTCGGGTGGCTCAATCACCATGGGCACCAATTCCAAATTCCCCCACGGCCCCATGGTCAAGGGCACTCGATTGTGTTCTCCCTCAACGGGAGGGCGGCTGGATTGCCGGGCACGCACTACCAGAGTGCCGACCAACACCAACAGCAACAGCGGGAGCAGCCAATACAACCGGGAGGCGCTGAACCCATCGGACTTGGCTCCACTGCCAGCCGGAACGCGGCCCCCATCACCGACCACTACGTGGGTGGCGTCTGAGCAGTCCCCCACCATCGCCTTGCTTTTGCCATTTGCTTTCATACCCCTCGTTTAAGTCTGATTGCCCCTACCGG
>CAIPBN010000521.1 GCA_903863315.1 uncultured Verrucomicrobiota bacterium
AAGTGCGATGCGATTGCGGCCACGCTCGGGCCGGGCCTGCCCCAGGCCCTGATGATTGGCTCGCGGGCCGCGCAGGCAATGGCCTTCGCGTTGCGCAAGCCGTTCCTCGGCATTCACCACCACGAGGCGCACCTGTATTCACCGTGGATTGTGGCCGGCCCCACCGAGACCCAAACCGGAGACCCGCCGGCGGCCTGTCTCCGCGCGGACTTCGGCAGCTTCCAGCCCAATGTCTCGCTGATCGTGAGCGGCGGACACACCATGCTGGTGTTCGTGGAAGCCGAGTTGAAGCACCGGCTGCTGGGCAGCACGGTGGATGACGCCGCCGGCGAGTGCTTCGACAAGGTCGCCAAGCTCATGGGGCTGCCTTACCCCGGCGGGCCGGAGCTGGACGCCCTGGCGGAGCAGGGGGATCCGCGTGCCTTTGATTTTCCCCGCCCGATGATCCGCGATTTGCATCATGACTTCAGCTTCAGCGGGCTGAAGACTTCGGTGCGCTACTTTCTGCGCGACCAGCCCTTCATCCTGGAAGATCCAGAGCGCGTGCGGGATCTGTGCGCCAGCGTGCGGGCCGCCATCGTGGACGTGCTCGTGACGAAAACCGTGCGGGCCGCCAAGCAGCTCGGCGTCCAGTGTGTGACCGCCTCGGGCGGCGTCACCTGCAACCGGGGGCTGCGCAAACAACTGGCCGCCGCCTGTGCCGAACACCGACTCACGCTGCGGCTGGCGGACAAATCGCTTTGCACGGACAACGCGGCGATGGTTGGCATGCTCGCCGAGCGCAAGCTGCTGCGCGGGGTTGCGCCCGCCTCGCTGGATGCGGAGGTAAAGCCCAACTGGCCGCTGCCCTGAGCGGAATCCGCCCGGCGTGGGCGGTTTTCAGCGCGCGGCCTGTTTGCCGGGCCTTTGTTCCAGCCTGTAGAGCGCGGCGTCGGTGCGCAGGAACAGCGCGCGCTCCGCCACGGCGAGCGAGGCGAAGATTTTTCCGGGCAACTGGTTTTTCTCCAGCACCTCGAACTTGCGGCCGGGTTTGATCACGGTGGTGAGCCCTTCGCGGTTGTGGACGTAGATCCGGCCGTCGGCAAACGTGGGCGAGGAGCTGAAGTTGCCGCCGAGCCGCTCGCGGTAGATCTCCGCGCCGGTCCGGGCGTCGAGGCAGGTGAAGATGCCGCCGTCGTTCACGAAGTAGAGGTCGTCGCCCACCAGCAGCGGCGAGGGCATGGTCGGCGCGCCTTTGTTGTAGCGCCAGGCGATCTCCGGCTTGTCCAGACCCTGGTAACGGATGGCGAGGATCTCCGCCTTCATGAATCCCGTGCTCATGAAGATCATTCCATGCCCGACCACCGGGCGGGGCGTGATCGAGAAGCCCAGCAGGCCATACTTTACGCGCCACAACTCGCGGCCCTTGGCGTCGTAGCTGTAAAGCCAGTCCGAGCCGGGAGAAATCAGTTGTTCCTGTCCCTTGATGGAGAGAACGAGCGGTGTGCCGTAGGATTTCTTGAGCTGCGGGTTCGTGTTCATCTCGCCCGCCCGCGTGGTCTTCCAGGCCAGCTTGCCGGTGTGCTTGTCGAGTGCCGCGATGAACTGGTCGTCGCTGCCGTCGAGGTGGAACACCATGAGATTCTTCCAGATCACCGGGGAGCTGCCGGGGCCGTTCTCGTGCATCACCGTCAGCGATGTGTTGGTCCACAACACCTTGCCGGTGCGGGTGTCGAGGCAGGCGTTGCCCAGCGCGCCGAAGTGGCAATACAGCCGGCCGTCTTCCAGAAACGGCGTGCAGGAGGCGTAGCTGTTGAGCGCGTGGACCCATTGCGGATCGCGGACCGTGAGCAGCAGGACGTTGTGCAGCAGCTTGCCGGAATCACGGTCCACGCCCAGTGCGCGCAGCTCGACTTGGGCGAGCAGGTTGAGCGGCTGGTTGCCGGTGTTGCCCTTGAGCCGTCGATCCGCGTCCTCTTTCGTGGCGGGCGTCTCAATGGCGGTGGTGAGCCAGATCAGCTTGTCTTCGATCACTGGTGACGACCAGCCCCGGCCGGGGAGCGCGGTCTTCCAAGCCACGTTGCTGGTCTCGCTCCAGGTGGCGGGCAGACCAGTGCCGGCGGCATGCCCCTGGCCGGCAGGACCGCGCCATTGCGGCCATTCGGCGGCGGAACAGGTCAGAGAGCAGAGGACGGCCAGGGCGGCGGAGGCTAGGAAGGTTGATTTCATGCAGATTTCAGCGGCTAGAAAGACGCTGGGGCTGGCGCTGTCAATTCAGCGCTTTCACGACTTGGCTGATGATGTGCCGGCCAACTTGGGCTTGCGCCCGTTTTGTTCCGTGGTTGTATCGCCGCCATGCAATCAGCCCCGCTGGCCGTCCTCCCACTCCTTGCGCTACTGCTCATGTCCCACCCGCTCTCTGCCGCTCCGGCCGCTCCCATCCCTCTCTGGCCTGCTGAAGCGCCTGGCGAGAAAGGGCCTGTCGGAGAGGAAAAGGACACGTCCGGACCGAAAAGCAACCTGGTGCAGGGCAAGCCCCTTATCCGCCTGGGCAACGTGTCGAAGCCGACCCTCACGGTGTATCGCCCGGCGAAGGACAAGGACACTGGCGCGTCGGTCATCATCTGCCCCGGCGGCGGTTACAACATCCTCGCTTACGACCTCGAAGGCTCTGAGGTCAGCGAGTGGCTCAACTCCATCGGGGTCACGGGCGTGCTCCTGAAATACCGCGTGCCGAAGCGGACGGGCTTGGAGAAGCACACGGCTGCCTTGCAAGATGCGCAGCGCGCGGTGGGGTTGGTCCGTGCCCGGGCGGGAGAGTGGGGATTGGACCCGAAACGGATTGGGATTCTGGGCTTCTCCGCCGGTGGGCATCTGGCGGCGGCGGCGTGCAATAACCATGACAAGCGGACTTACGAGCCCGTGGATGATGCCGACAAGCAAAGCTGCCGGCCGGACTTTGCCGTGCTGATTTATCCGGCCTACCTCACGGTGAAGGAGCAGGGTGACAAGGTG
>CAIPBN010000522.1 GCA_903863315.1 uncultured Verrucomicrobiota bacterium
CCCCACAGGTTCAGACCTTCGATTACGTTGATTTGCCCGGTGGCTATGGGAAGGGCAGCACGACGATGCGCAACTGGATCAACGCCAACTTGCAGAAGGACAAGCTGGCCCAGGCTGGCTCAGCGAAGCCCGGCGCGACGGCGGCCAAGCCGCTTTACATCCAGACATTTGAGGAGACCGAGGCCGGGAAGGTGCCCGAGGGCATGCTCGTGCTGGAGGGCGGCTTCGAGGTGAAAGCGGTGGAGGGGGGCAAGGTGCTGGAGCTGCCCGGTGCGCCGTTGGAAACCTTTGGCGTGCTGTTCGGCCCGACGGAAAAGGACGGGCTTTGTGTGCAGGCGCGCATCTTGGGCACCGGCCAGAAGCGGCGCGCTCCGACCTTGGCCGTGGGCCTCAACGGCGTGGGCGGCTACAAGCTGCAAGCCTCCCCCGCCAAGAAGTTGATCGAGCTTTACAAGGGCGAGGACGTGAAGGCATCGGTGCCCTTCGAATGGCAGTCCGGCGTTTGGACGCTGCTGAAATTTCAGGTGCGCAAGACCGGCGACGGCGTGGCGCTGGAGGGCAAGATCTGGTCGCAGGGCAGCGTAGAGCCCGGGGCTTGGCAAATCACTTTCACCGACAAGGATCCGGCCCCGCCCGGCCGGCCATCCATCTGGGGCAATCCCTTCTCCGGCACGCCGATTCAGTTCGATGATCTGGTGGTGACGCCGGCGAAGTGATCGGGCGGCGGTCGCAAACGAATTTATCCGTGTCATCCGCGTCATCTGCGGGCAGTCTTTTCAAACAAATGAAAGCCAAAATCCTCCTCACGCTGGCGCTGGCCAGCCTCGTCTTCACCTCCACTCAAGCGGCCGATTACGCGCCCAAGGTCGGCCTTCAGACTTGGACCTGCCGCAACATGAAGTTTGACGAGGTCGTCGCCTTCGCCGAGAAGCACGGCATCAAGCACCTTCAGGCCATCGGCAGCCACATCAACCCGATGGGCTCGCTCGAAGAGGCGAAGCAGAAGAAGGCCATCCTCGATGCGAAGGGCATCCATTTTTACACCTTCGGTGTCGCCGGCACCTCGGCGGACAAGGAGCAGAACCGCAAGCTCTTCGTCTTCGCCAAGGCGATGGGCATCAAGGTCATCATCGTCGAGCCCAAGAACGACAAGGCGCTGTGGGATGGCCTGGAGGAGCTCGTGAAGGAATACGACATCAAGCTCGCCATCCACAACCACGGCAAGGACTCGGTCTATGGCACGCCGGAGAAAGTCTGGTCCGTGCTGAAGGACCGTGATGCGCGCATCGGCGTTTGCATGGACGTGGGACATCTCACCGGCGCGGGTTTCGACGCGGGCAAGGAGTTCGTGGGCTACAAAGGCCGCGTGTATGACATCCACCTCAAGGACAAGAAGACCGAGAAGACGGCCGACGGCAAGAGCGTCATCCTCGATGTCAAGGTCGGCACCGGTGACGCCAACTACAAAGGCCTGCTCGCCGAGCTGAAGAAAGCCAAGTGGAACGGCGTGATGGCCATCGAGACGGACAATGGGACGTTTGCCAAGGAGCCGACCGAGTTTGTGGCTGGTGCGATCCAGTTCGTGAAGGACAACGCGAAGTAGCCTCGGTCAATCATTCTATTTTCCGCGAACGCGACGGCCTCAGCCGTCGCGTTTTGCTTTCAGAGCAGCCAGGCGTTCTGGCTTTCCTTGTAGTGGCGGCGGCAGACGGAGACGTAGCGGTCGTTGCCGCCGATTTCGATTTGTTCGCCGGTTTTCACGGGCGCACCGTTCGCGTCGAGGCGCAGGACCATCGTGGCCTTGCGGCCGCAGTGGCAGATGGTTTTCAGCTCAATCAAGTTGTCCGCCCACGCGAGTAGCCACTGGCTGCCCTCGAAGAGATTGCCCTGGAAGTCCGTGCGCAGGCCGTAGCAGAGGACGGGGATGCGCAAGCGGTCGGCGAGGTCGGTGAGCTGCTCGACCTGGGCCTTGGTGAGGAACTGCGCCTCGTCAACCAGCACGCAGGAGAGGATGCGCTTCTCGTGGTCTTCCTCGGCGAGGGCGAAGAGGTTTTCGTCCCGCTTGAAGGCCCGTGCTTCAGCCGAGAGGCCGATGCGCGAAGCGACTTTTCCGGGGCCAGCGCGGGTGTCGAGTTGCGGCGAGAGGACGAGCGTGTTCATGCCGCGCTCCTGGTAGTTGTAGCTGGACTGGAGGAGCAGGGTGCTCTTCCCCGCGTTCATCGCCGAGTAGTAGAAATAGACTTTGGACATGGCGGCTAGGGGATGGGTTCTAGCGTCTTGGGTCTAGGGGGGCGAGCGCGACCGAGTTTGCCACCTCACCTCGGCGGCTACCCAGTTAGACCTTCCCAATCCACTTGCGGTCTTCCCACACGGCTTTGAGCGAAGTGAGGTTCTTGGAGTCGAGCACCTTCATCGCGGCAGTGCCGAGGTCGCCCTTCTTGAGCGCGTGCCAGGCGTCGCTGGCGTTGATGGCGACGTGCTGGAGGACGCTGGGGTCGCGGTAGCAGTCAATCATGCACTTGGTGCAGCCGTCGCGGATGAGTTTGGAGTCGTCCCACTCATAGACCTTGCACATGGGCTTGTCCCACGCGTGGCAGCGGTAGAGGTCGAGGTTCCAGTCGAGGTAGAAATACTTGTGCCCGCCGAGGCAGCCGAACTGCTCCTTCTCGCCGCGCAGGTGCCGTTGCATCTCGTCGAGCGACTCGGTGGGGTTCACCACCGGATAGCCGCTGTTGTGCTTCATCCGCTTGATGTTCTCGAAGAGCGCGAGCAGCTCGGTGTTGTTGAAGTTCACCAGGCCGCTGTCGCTGAAGCTGAGGTAGCTGGAGGCGAGGTTCGTGAGCGGGTAGCTGAAGGTGCAGCTCTCGAAGCCGAGCGTGCGGAGGAAGTCGGGCAGCTTCTCGTAGTCCTCGATGAGCCGGCTGGCCGTGATGCTCGCGGTGCATTGGATGCCGACAGTCTTGAAGAACTCGTTCGCCTTCTTGATTTTCCGGCACACGTCGGGGAGGCCGCGGTTGGCCTCGTGCTTGGCGACGTCGTGGGCGTCGATGGACATGATGACGCTGGTGAGGCCATCGCTGGCCAGCGCCTTCATGTTGTCGTCGTTCCACAGGCCGCCGTTGGTGCAAATCATCGGGTGGATGCCTTGCTCCGCCGAGTAGCGGACCATCGCGCGCAGGTCGCGGTGGGCCATCGGCTCGCCGCCGACGAAGAGCAGGTAGCCGATGTGGTTGCGCTTCGCGATGTCCACCACGTCCTTCGCCTCCTGAAGCGTGACGCTGTGGCGCTTCTTGGGGTCGAACTGTGAGCGCGCGAAGCCGCAGAAGCCGCAGTCGGCGTTGCAGATGTTGGTGATGGCGAACTGGAGGTAGCCGGGGCCGCCGTGGTTCAGCACGTCCTTGAAGAGCTGCCAGCCGGAGGTCTGCGGGCGCGCGACGGGCTTGGAGAAGTCAGCGGCAGGCGATGGCCTCGGTGCGGGGGCGACGTGGGCGATGGACGGTTCGGATACGGCGGTGCTCATTCAGTTACAAACCGGTGGATAGTGCGGGACGGTCAGGAGGTGGGCAAACTTTTCTTTGCGCCTTCGGACACGCCGACTACGCTGCGCGCGCCGCATGAAGAACATCGTTTATTTCGACCTCGAAACGCAGAAGTCTGCGGACGAGGTGGGTGGCTGGGGCAACATCCGCCGCATGGGCATGAGCATCGGCGTGACCTACAGCACGGCGGCGGGGGCGTATCGCATCTATGGCGAGCGCGAGGTGAACGACCTGATCGAGGAGCTGCGCCGTGCGGACCTCGTGGTGGGCTTCAACATCCTGCGCTTCGACTACGAGGTGCTTCAGGGCCACAACGAGTTTTTCGACTATTCCCAAGTGCCCACGCTCGACCTGCTGGTGGACTTGATGAAGACCCTGCCGCACCGGCTCTCGCTGGACGCCATCGCCACGGCGTCCCTTGGAGTGGAGAAGACGGCTGACGGGATGCAGGCGCTGCGGTGGTATAAGGAGGGCCGGCTGCTGGAAATCGCCGAGTATTGTTGCTACGACGTGAAGGTGACGAAGCTGGTCCACGAGTTTGGCCAAGCGAACAAGCAAGTGTTCTACACGAATAAGTTTGGGGCCAAGCTCTCCGTGCCGGTGAAGTGGTGAACGGGGACAAACCAATGCCAACCGAAAGCGAAGCCAAACCGCTCCCAGCTCCGTGTCCCGCAAACGAGCCGTCTGCGTGCCCGGACTTGGGCACGGGGCAGGGGACGCGCAGCACATTGCTCCACGAGTTCCGCACGATTCTTGAGCCGCTCAACTTGACCGAGCATTTCCCCACGCCCCAGTCGTTGGAAGTCGAGCTGGGCTGCGGGGATGGTTCCTTCATCATCGAGTGGGCGCGGCGGAATCCGGGGAGAAACTTTCTCGCGGTGGAGCGCCTTTTGGGCCGCATTCGCAAGCCAGACAAACGCGGTCGTCGCCTTGGCCTGACGAACCTCAACCTCGTGCGCATCGAGATTGCCTACTTCTTGGAATTCCTGCTGCCGCCGGCCAGCACGGAAGTCATCCATGTGTATTTCCCCGACCCTTGGCCGAAGGTGAAGCATCGCAAACACCGCCTCATCAACGAGCGCTTTCCC
>CAIPBN010000523.1 GCA_903863315.1 uncultured Verrucomicrobiota bacterium
AGCAGTTGCACGTAGGCGGTCTTGCCATCGGGCGTGATGCGCCAGTCCGGATGCACGCGCCGGGCTCCGATGTAGTCGCCAAACGGCTGGCCCTTCACCAGGAGCGAATCCACGGAGACCGTGTCGGTCTTGGGATTGTAGCGCGCGATGCGGTAATCGACGGTGATGGCGGTGCCGCGGCCCTGGGCATCAATGATCGTGTTCGGCTGGTCGCGGAGGATTGGCCCCAGCTCGCGGAAGCGCTTGGATTTCATGTTGTAGAGGAACCAGTGCTGCTCCTCGCAGGTGATGACATAAACCAGGCCGCGCGCCTCGTCGGCCGTCACGTCGATCACGCCCTCGCCTTCCTTCGCGCCCTTGGCTTTTTCCTCCAGCGGCATCGGCATGCCGAGGTTTTCGGCCGTGTCTGTCGCGGGATCATAGACCAGGACGTAGCCGCCGCGATAGACCGGGATGGACTCGCCGCGTTTCAAGGCGGCGTTCTCTGCGGCAGTGGGATAGCCCTGCTTGGTGCCGACGTAAATCTTGCCGGAGGAGCCCACGAAGTTGCGCGTGTGCAGCTTGGATTGCGCGGCGTAGCCGGTGGGTGTCAGCGGCAGGCCGACGAGTTTATGGGCATCCAGAACGATGCGCATTTTCTCCGTGGCCGGGTCGAACTCGACGAGGTAGGCGTTGCGCCCGTAGGCGGCGGTGCCGATGTAAATCTTGCCGTTGCGTCCCTCGCACAGCGAAAAGTAACCAGACTCCTCGGTGGTCGTCTCCGGCGGGATGTGGAATGCCTTGGCCGTGACGTAGGGAAACGGTGCCGGCGCGGCGGGGGCCAGCGCAGCATAGGCCAGCAGCCAGGCGGCAAGGAGGGAGGGGACGGGTCGCATAATTCAGTTGGGCCGGTTCTAAGTTGGTGGTTTGGCCGTGGTTCCGGTGTGAGACGCACGCCACCCGGTTCGCATTGCGGCGATCATCAACTTTGTTCCGTTGCACCCGCGCGAACTTCAGCCCTGCCATTTCAGGGAGGCGCTGTCCCGAAAAGCGGCGAATGCAGCATGAACGGAACGGGTCAATACGTGGCCGCCAAAGCTTGTCTCTGGGCAGGCGAGCTCAACGCCGATTTCATCCATGCGCCACTCCACCCTGACCCGCCGCCGGTTCGCCCAACTGTCACTCGCGGGCCTCGGTGTCGCCGCGCACGCCGCCGCACCCACAGCGAAGGGTGAGCTGCTCTACAATGGCATCCAGCTTCCTGCGCCCTGGCCGCCGCAACCCGGCACGCCGACGCCCAAGCCGGCCCCGCTGCCACCGCATCTCGCCACGCCGCCAGCGGTGATTCCGATCGACGTGGGCCGGCAGTTGTTCGTGGATGATTTTCTGGTGGAGCAGACGACGCTTCAGCGCAGCTTTCACCTGCCCACGTGGCACCCGGCGAATCCGGTTATCCAGCCCGACCAGCCGTGGGAGAAGCTTGGCCCCGCTCCCATGGCGGCGGCCTTCAGTGATGGCGTGTGGTGGGACCCGCGCGACCAGCTCTTCAAGCTCTGGTATATGGCCGGCTACCGGCGGGCGACCGCGCTGGCGGTCTCGCAGGACGGGGTGAAATGGGAGAAGCGCGACTGGGGTGTGGTGCCGGGCACCAGCATCGTGCAGGCCGGCGACCGTGATTCCGCCTGCGTGTGGCTGGATTTGCAGGAGCCGGACGCACAACGGCGCTACAAGCTCTTCCGCGCGCATCGGCATGAGGTCAACGGCCGCGGCGAGTGGTGGTTCGAGATTCATGTCTCGGCGGACGGCGTGCATTGGAGCGACGTGGTGGGCCGCAGCAATTCCATTTACCCCCGCAGCACCGTGTTCTGGAATCCCTTCCGCCGCGTCTGGGTGTTCGGCCTGCGCAAGGACTCCTCCACGGCCATCGGCCGGTGCCGCCGCTATTACGAATGTGCGGACGGGGTGACGGACGCCGCGAAGAATCCGACCGACCGCAGTTGGTGGATTGGGGCGGACGCACTGGACGTCGCGCGGCCAGACACCCAGCTTGCGCCGCAACTCACCAACCTCGACTGCGCAGCCTACGAAAGTCTGTTGCTGGGCCAGTTCACGCTGTGGCGCGGCAAGGCCGATGCCGCCGCCGGCCGACCGGAGTTGAACGACGTCTGCCTGGGCTTCAGCCGCGATGGCTTTCACTTCACCCGGCCGGACCGCCGCCCGTTCCTCAGCCTGTCCGAGCGCAAGGGCGATTGGAACTGGGGCAACGTGCAGTCGGCGGGCGGCGGCTGCCTGGTCGTCGGGGACAGACTCTTCTTCTACGCGAGCGGCCGGCGGGGCGGAACGCCGGAGTTCCCCGATGGCGATGGTTGCACGGGTCTGGCGACGCTGCGGCGCGACGGCTTCGCCTCGTTCGACGCGGGCGACACGGAAGGCACGTTGACCACCCGGCCAGTGCGTTTTAGCGGCCAGCATCTGTTCGTGAATCTCGCTGCGCCGGCGGGCGAACTACGGGTGGAGGTGCTCGA
>CAIPBN010000524.1 GCA_903863315.1 uncultured Verrucomicrobiota bacterium
GAGCAGATCGGGTTGTTCTCCCGGATGAGCAGTGTCGGAGTTTTCCGGCACGAGGATGAGTCGTGGAATCCTTACTTCCAGCACTTCGCCACCTTGCATCCGGGCCGCTACAAGGTGCGCGCGTCCTTCTGGAGCATGACGTGGGACCAAGGGAAGATTCTCCCCGCGCGCGGCGTGGAGGCGGCGCGGTTGTCCATCGTGCAGTTCAACGAGAACGGCCGGGGCGGCGGGCATCCCAGCACGGTGCTGGGCTACTACGCCGCGCCATCGATTGACTCGCAGGTCCACGAGCTGGACGTGTGGCTGAACTACAAGGAGAGCTTCGGCTTCAATACCGCGTCGCTCGCGCCCGTGGTGCTCTACCGCGTCGGCACCTGGGGCCAGAAGGACCGCACGATGGGCTTCACGGGGCCGTGCATTGTCAACGACTGGCTGGAGGTGGAAGGCCCGTTGCACGATGTCTGGCCACCACGCAGTCATCGGTTGTTGTTCGGGGATCTCCCGCTGGTCGAGTTCAGGGCAGCGGAGCAAAAGGCCATCCGTCCTCCCGCGCGCAAACCGCTCCGGCAGGAAATCATCGGCGCGAAGAACCGGCCCGAACCGGTCGCGGGCCTGTGGACGCCGCAGAGCGCGCAGCCGCTCGTGGATGCCGACCGCCTGCTCGCGGGTTTCCTGCCCAAGGCGTTCCGCCGCCCCGTGGATGCAAGCGTGCGGAAGGCCTACGTGGCGAAGGTTGAGGAGCGCTTGCAGGCCGGCGATTGCTTCGAGACCGCGATGCGCTGGGCGTATCGCGCCGCGCTGTGCTCGCCGGACTTCCTCTACCTGGTGGAACCACAGGAGGGGGGAAAGCGCGTTGCCCTCACGCCTCATGGCCTGGCTGCCCGCCTGTCTTACTTTCTCTGGAACTCCATGCCCGACGACACGCTGGTGACGCTCGCGGCGAAAGGTGATCTGCCCGAGCCGAAGCAGCTCCGCGAACAAGTCGAGCGCCTGCTCAAGGACGCGAAGTCCCAGCGGTTCGTGGAAGACTTTCTTGGCCAGTGGCTCAAGCTCCGCCAGCTCGCCGCGACCGACCCGGACAAGAAGCTTTACCCGGAGTTCAGCCCGTATCTCCAGGATTCGATGCGCGCGGAGACGCTCGCGTTCTTCCGCGAGCTGCTGGACCGGAACCTGCCGGCCAGCCATCTCGTGAAGTCCGACTTCGCGATGATCAATGAGAAGCTGGCCAAGCACTACGGGATCCCCGGGGTGAGCGGGCCGGAGATTCGGCGGGTGGTCCTGCCGCCGGGCTCGCCACGGGGCGGGTTTCTCACGCAGGCCGCGATTCTGAAGATCACCGCCAACGGCACCACCACCTCGCCCGTGCCGCGCGGGGCCTTCGTCATGGCGCGGCTCCTCGGCCGGGAGCCCGAGCCGCCGCCGCCGAATGTTCCCGCCGTCGAACCCGATGTGCGCGGGGCCAGCACCATCCGCGAGCAACTCGACAAGCATCGCAATGATCCGACCTGCGCGTCCTGCCACGCAAAAATGGACCCGCCGGGCTTCGCGCTGGAGTCGTTCGACGTCATCGGCGGCTTCCGTGAGCGCTACCGTTCGATTGGGGAAGGCGACCCCGCCCCGCGCGGGAACATCGATCCGCGCATCGGCATCAACTTCAAGCTCGGCCCGAAGGTGGATGCGAGCGGCGAGCTGGCCGATGGCCGGAAGTTTGCGGACATCGCCGAGTTTCAAACTCTCCTGGCCTCGGCCCCGCGCCCGCTGCTGCTAAACCTCGCGCAGCAACTGACCATCTACAGCACGGGCCGGCCCATCGCCTTCAGCGATCGGGCCGCGCTCGACGCGCTTGTCATGCGGGTGGAAGAGCAAGGCGGCGGCATTCGCACCCTGATTCACGAGTTGATCCAGAGCCCGCTGTTCCAAGCCCGTTGAATCTCCCATTGCCCCGTCACACTAACTTGAACATGAGCCACCACCCGCTTCGAAAAAACCGCCGTTGGCCGAACCTTTCCTGGCTGCTGCTCCTGCTGGGACTCACGGCTGCGCCACTCGTGGCAGCACCCGGCGTCCGCAGTTGCTTCCTCATCGGCAACTCGCTCACCTGGGACACGGTTCCGGAGCGGCTCGACGGCGATGTCCAGTGGCATGTGGACTGCGGCGTCCCGCTCCAGTTCATCCACCAGAACCCCGGCAAGCCCTGCGTGAAAAACTCCACGCTCTGGCCCCAGGCACTCAAGGACAAGCAGTATGACCTGCTCTCGATTCAGCCGCATTACGGCGACTTCGCGGAGAACATCGCCGTGATCTCCAAGTGGATCGCGCTGCAGCCGAAGGCCGTCATCGTCATTCACACCGGCTGGGCCAAGCACGAGGAACGGGTGGCGGAACACGCGCTCACGGACCCGCCCAAGCAGTTGAAACACAGTCCAGCTCACCTGCGGGCCCTGCTCACGGAGCTGCGCCAGCGGCATCCCACGCGCGAGATTCGCCAGACGCATGCGCAGGAGCTGCTGGAACAAATCGCCGTGGACATAGCCGCGAAGCGGGCTCCGTTCACCAGCCTCCAGGAGCTCTACCGCGACGAGATCCACCTGAAGTATGAGACCGGCCGCTACCTGATGCACAACGCGATGCGCCGGGCGCTGGGCCAGCCACCCTCGGCCAAAGGTTTTGAGAAACTCGACGCCGGGTTGAAGCGCTACCTCGACGAGGTGCTGGCCACGGTCAAATGAGCCGCCTCAGAGGAGAATTGGGAACGACAAACACGAGGAACACCGCTAATCATACTGCCATGCCCTTCAACGCTTCATCGCTGGACAGCTCCCGGCAGGCAGGGCGGCAGCCGGCGGAAAAGCCCGCCGGGTTCACCTTGATCGAACTGTTGGTGGTCATCGCGATCATCGCGATTCTCGCCGGGCTGTTGCTGCCCGCGCTGGCGAGCGCGAAACAGAAAGCCAAGAAAGCCCTGTGCATGGCCGACTTCAAGCAGGTGGGCCTGGCCGGCCTCGTTTACAGTCAGGACTACAGCGGCTTCATCGCCAACCACATCTTCTGGTGGCGGCCGATGCTCATGCCTTACATCGCGGACGCTTCCAAACTCTACAATTGTCCCAGCTCCAAGTTTCAGGTCACACAGGCGGAGGCGCTGGACACCACCAACATTGGCCTCATGAACAACGGTTCGATTGCCAACATTTATCAGGACAGTGCCAGCTACCGGAATGCCTCTGGCAACAGCGGAAACAAAGGGGACGGCTACGCCTGGCCCATTGAGAGCGCCTGGGCCAAGCCGAACGAAAGCATCTACATGGCCGACTCCTTCGCTGACGGCACCGCCGGCGCGCTCGCCAACCTGACGAACAATGTGCCGACGCTGGAACGCACCGGTTTTGGCACCAGTCACATCCACCGCATGGCGTGGATGGGCTCGGCGGGATTCGTTCGCTTCTTTGCCAACCGGCACAATGGAGTCGGGGCCATTTTCCTAGATGGGCGATATGAGCTGCTCAACATCAAGCCGCTCTATCAGTTCGCCGAAGGCGATCCCAACAACATCTGGGACACCCGATAATTCCATGTCCTCCTCCCCACGTCTCGCCCTGCTCTGCTTGTTGCTGGCCATGGCCAGTTCTGCCTGCCGGAAGTCCAGCTCCTCCACCTCATCGAACCCCGACGCCAAGGACACATCCACCGCCAAAGCCCGGGCGGCGGCACCAGTCCCCGCGCCGGCTGATGGCACATTCGCGCCCCAGCATGCAGCCGCTGCGATGGGGCCATTCCAAGGCGATTTGGACGGAAACAATCCGGATGGCCATCTGCGGGCCCTGAACGCGGCGCTCACCTTCTGGCTGGCTTCGGGACGGCCGTTCCCGAAGGACGTGAATGAGCTGGCTGCCGCCAAGTTGATCTCGCGGGTGCCGGCTCCCCCGTCCGGCAAGAAGTTCGTGCTGGACCCTGCCCGGCAGCAGATCGTGCTCGCCCCGTAGTCGGGAGCGCTTGCTTAAAATCCCGCCGCCTTGCCGTCCATCACCCGCGGGTCGTGCGCGCCGGTGAAGCCCTTGCCATCTGCGCTACGCCCGACAGCCTGACAGGCACCGATGGCATCAAGCTCCTTGAGCTTGTGACCGCGTCGTTCCAGTTCGCGGCGCAACGCGACGGGAAACTTTTTCTCGATGCGCAACTCGTCCGGACTCCACTGCTGGTGAAAGCGTGGCTGGGCCAAGGCCGTTTCCGGATCACGCCCAAAGTCCACGACGTGAAGGATCGCCAGCAGCGTCTGCGTGATGATGGTCGGTCCGCCCGCCGCCCCCACGCTGAGCAGGGGCTGCCCATCCCGCAGCACAATCGTCGGTGACATGCTGGAAAGCGGGCGCTTGCCGGGCGCGACAGCGTTGGCCTCCGCACCCACGAGGCCAAAATGGTTCGGCACGCCGGGCTGCGCGGAGAAGTCATCCATCTCGTTGTTCAGCACCACGCCGGTGCCGGGCACGACGACCTTGGAACCGTAGCTCGTGTTGATCGTGGCGGTGCAGGCCACCCAGTTGCCGGCGGCATCCGCCGCAGAAAAGTGCGTCGTGTGCTTGCTGAAGACGTCGCTGGTCGCGTGTGGCGGTGTGTTGTGCCGCGGCACGGGCGTGGCTTTCTTCAAATCAATCTTCTTCGCAAGCTGTGCGGCGTAGCCTTTGTCCACGAGACCGCGTGGGACAGGCGCGAAGTCGGGGTCGCCGAGCCAGTGCGCGCGGTCGGCGAAGGCCAGCTTCATCGCCTCAGCCACGACATGCACAAAGTCCGGCGAGTCCGCCCCGAGTGACTTGAGGTCGAAGTGCTCCAGCACGTTCAAGATCTGGGCGACATGCACGCCGCCGGAACTGGGCGGAGGAAAGCCAACAATCTCATGGCCGCGATAGGTCGTGCGGAGCGGAGCGCGCAGCTTGGCCTGATACTTCGCGAAGTCGGTCTCGGTGATCAGTCCGCCGTTGGCCCGCATCCAGCCGGCCGCGGCCTCGGCAAACGGACCCCGATAAAACCAGTCCCGCCCCTGCCCTCCCAGCGCACGCAGGGTCACTGCGAGGTCGGGCTGTCGAAGCACTTCACCGGCGGTCCACGGCTGGCCATCGGACCGGAGGAAGATCGCCCGGGAGGCGGGGAATTTCCCGAGATCCTTGGTAACGCTGGCAAGACGGCTGGCGTAGTTGCGGGTCACCGGGAAGCCGGTCTCAGCGAGCTTCGCGGCGGCGAGGCAATGTTCCTTCCACGGGAGCTGGCCAAACTTCGCGCTGGCCTCATGAAATGCCGCCACCTGGCCCGGCACGCCCACCGCGAGCGCGCCCGTCTCGCTGAGCTCGGCAACCGCCTTGCCATCGCGGAGAAACATGTCGCGCGTGGCCGCCGCCGGGGCGGTTTCGCGTCCGTCGATGGCAATCACCTCCCCGTTGGCGCGGCGGATGAGCAGGAAACACCCGCCGCCAAGGCCGGAGTTGTGCGTGTCCACAACGCCGAGGGTCAGACCAGCGGCGATGATGGCGTCCACGGCATTGCCACCGCGCCGCATCGCCTCCACGCCCGCTTCGGTGGCCAGCGGATGCACGGTGGCCACCATGCCCCGGGCTGGCGCAGTGTGACCAGCCGGCACGATCCCGCCGAGGAGAAGCAGCGCCAGCCTGAGGACAATCGGCAGACCAACCAGACGCCTCAGAGCACGATTACGCACCCGCCTCGTGAATGTGGCACCCGCTCTCATGCAACCGTCAGCGGCCCGTCAAACACCGTGAGGCTGATGACTTCCCCGCGCGCCCGATGCGGCCCGTGCCGCTCCCCCTTGGGTGCGTGAAACAACGTCCCCGGGCCGAAAGTCACGTCGGACTCCACCCACTCGCCGCTGAGAATGTAAGCCCACTCGTTGCACATGGGGTGAACATGCGCGGGCACCTCGGTGCCGGCGGCGAACTTCCGCAGCACGACCAGTCCGCCGGTGGCTTCATTCCGGTGCAGAATCTTGAGTTCAACACCCGCGTAAGGACCGGGCTGCCAGGGTTTCTGATCCGCGAGCGCGATGTATTGGAACATGGCGGGATGGCAGCGGCTCGAACGGCTTTTGGCAAGCGCGCGTTCGGGACAACGCCGCCCTCGTCTCGCGGGCGAAGCTTCAGTGAGCGGGGATTCCGGTTATGCCAGAATGTCCTTCACGACATGCCCATGCACATCCGTCAGCCGGTAGTCGCGGCCTTGGAAGCGGAAGGTGAGCTTCTCGTGGTTGAAGCCGAGCTGGTGCATGATGGTCGCCTGAAGGTCGTGGACGTGAACCTTGTTCTCCACGATGCCAAAGCCCAGCTCGTCGGTCGCACCATAGCTGAAGCCCTTCTTGATACCCGCGCCGGCCAGCATGAGGGAGAAGCAATCGGGATAGTGGTCGCGCCCGAGCACTGCGCTCGCGGCCGTGCGCCCCTCGCGGAACGGCGTGCGCCCAAACTCACCGCCCCACACGATGAGCGTGTCGTCGAGCAGCCCGCGCTGCTTCAAGTCCTCGATAAGCGCGACGATGGGCTTGTCCGTGCGCGCCATCTTCTTCGTGAGGCCGTCGGTGATGCCCGTGTCCGCGCCGGTGCCGTGGAAGTCCCAGCCCCAGTCGAAGAGCTGCACGTAGCGCACGCCCTGTTCGATGAGCCGCCGCGCCAGCAGGCAGTTGTTGGCGAAGCTCGCATCGCCCGGCTTGGCTCCGTAGGACTCCAGCAACGCCGCCGGCTCTTTGGAAATGTCCATGACCTCCGGCACGCTCGTCTGCATGCGGAAGGCCAGCTCGTATTGCGCAATGCGCGTGGCCGTCTCCGGGCTGCCCAGCTCCTTCGCCTGCAATTCATTCAGCTCGCGCATCGTGTCGAGCGTGCGGCGGCGCATTTCGCGGTCCATGCCGGGCGGGTTCGAGACATAGAGCACGGGATCGCCCTTGGAGCGGCACTGCACGCCCTGATAAACCGACGGCAAAAAGCCGTTGCCCCAGCAGCTCTGGCCGCCACTGGGCTGCACGCCGCTGCTGATGAGCACCACGAAGCCGGGAAGGTTTTCATTCTCCGTTCCGAGGCCGTAAGTCACCCAGGTGCCCATCGCAGGCCGTCCCTGCCGACCGGAGCCAGTGTAAAGCAGCAGCTCGGCGGGCGCATGGTTGAACTCATCCGTGGTGATGGACTTGATCACCGTGATGTCGTTTGCGACCCGAGGAAGGTTCGTGAGCGCATCGGACATCCAGATGCCGCCCTGCCCGTGCTGCTCGTATTTGCGCGGCGTGCCCATGAGCTTCGGGACACCGCTGGTGAAAGCGAAGCGCCGGCCCTTCAGAAATTGGTCGGGACAATCTTGACCGCTGCGCTTCACCAGCTCCGGCTTGTAATCGAAAATGTCCAGGTGCGGTGGTGCGCCGCTCATGTGCAGGTAAATCACCCGCTTCGCCTTGGGCGTGAAGTGCGGCGAGCGCGGCGCTAGGGGACGCGACGGGTCCGTGGGCGCGACATCCGCCTTCGCGTTGAGCAACGACTCCATCGCAATCGCGCCGAGGCTGAACTGCCCCGCGCTGCGGAGGAACGTGCGGCGGGTCTGGTGTTCGAGTTTTAGGAGATGGGGATTCATGGGAGCTCAATTATTAGTAATTAGTGATTAGTTGGCTCAAGTGGCCGTGTGGGTTCTGTGATGACTCATCACTAATTACTAATCACTTCTGTTTCATCGCTTCATCAAAGTCTCATCCAAATTCAGCAGCACGTTCGCCACCGTGGTCCACGCAGCGAGGTCGGTCGCGTCCATGCCGGCGGGCAACGGGCCAAGCGGATCGGTGGCAAGGGCGGTGGCTTTGGCCTTGTCCTTCGCGAACTCGGAGGCGCTGTCGGCGTGGAGCTTCACCAGCTTGGCGAGTTCGTTGTCCGAAGGCGGGCGGGCGAGGACGAGGCGGAAGCCGTGGCGGGCCTTGTCCGCATCAGTCGCGCCGCCGTCTTTTGCCATGCGGCGGGCCAGCGCCTGCGCGGCTTCCACATAAACTGGGTCGTTCATGGTCACGAGCGCCTGGAGCGGCGTGTTGGTGCGGTTGCGGCGGACGGAGCAGACCTCGCGGCTCGGCGCGTCGAACGTGGCCATTGAGGGATAAGGGCTGGTGCGCCGCCACTCGGTGTAAAGGCCGCGCCGGTAGCGGTCCTCGCCGGCGCTCGTGGTCCAGTCCAGCGCGCTGCCAAACGCGGCGCTGAGTCCCGCGCTCGGGCGCGTCGGCCGCACGCTGGGGCCGAACATCTTCGCGCTCAACAGGCCGCTCGCTGCCAGCGACTGGTCGCGCACCATCTCGGCGGTCAGGCGCAGGCGCGGGCCGCGCGAAAGCAGGCGGTTGTCCGGGTCCTTCTCCAGCGCGTCGGGCGTGACCTTCGAGGACTGCCGGTAAGCCTGCGACGTGACCAGCAAACGAAGGAACTGCTTCGTGTCCCACTTCATCGCGACAAGTTCGGTCGCCAGCCAGTCGAGCAACTCGGGGTGTGACGGCAGCTCGCCTTGCGCGCCGAACTCCTCGCTCGTCCGCACCAGGCCGGTGCCGAAGATGGCTTCCCAGTAGCGGTTCGCCACCACGCGCGCGGTGAGCGGGTTGTTCTCATCCACCAGCCACTTCGCGAGCGTCAGACGGTTGCGCGGCGCGTCCTTGGGCAGCGGATGCCACGCGGCGGGCACGGCCTCCGTGGTCTCCTCGCCGAGGTTCTGCCAGTTGCCACGAATCTGCACCTGCGTCTTGCGCCGCTTGTCGGCGGCCAGCTCGCGCAGGATGGGCACAGTGCTGGGCTTCAGGTCCGCGAGGGACTTCGTCAGCGAGGCCAGCTTGTCACGGTCGGCCTTCAACTCCGGCGCAAGCGTGCGGGCGTAGTAGTCCACCACCTTCGCGCGGTCGCTGGGCGGAAGAGTGTTCAGTGCCCAGTTTTCAGGGTTCAGCGCGCGGCTCGCGGCCAACGTGGAGACAATCGCCACGGGCGTGCGCGCGACCTGGGCGGCCTTCGCGTCCGCCGTCACGCCCAGGCGGAAATGCCCAAGCGTCGCCTTCGCGGTGGCGGACTGTTGCTCCAAGGTCACGGACAGCCGCGAGCCAGCAGGAATCTCCACCGGCTTCTCCGCGATGAGCGTGAGTGTGTGCGCCTTGCCCGTCCCGCCGCCCACCGCCCAGCCGCGCGTGCGGTCCTTGGCGGGCGCGGTGTCGTTGATGACATTCTCGGCATCGTAGTTCGCCTGCGTGAAGTCCGCGATGGCCGCCGTGAACTTCACTTCACGCGCGCCGTTCATGGCGAACGCCAAGTCCTTCTTCGGCGCGTCGTTGCCCGACTTGTCCCAGACCACGTTGCGCTGCGCGTCGAGCGCCACCACGCGGAAGCCCTTAAGCCGCTCGCCCGCCTCGGTGCGGTTCCACACCACGATGCGCTCCAGCGCCCGCGCCTCCTTGAGGTCCACTTCCCACCACGGATTGTCCTGCGCCTCGGAGTGCGCCACCGAGCCTTTGTCATACTCACCATCGGTCTTGCCATCAATGGCCCGCGCCGCCGCCGCCCCCATGTAAGTGCTGCTCTGCTTCGCCTCGCCCTTGAGCGCGACGTTCTCGCCGCCGCTGAAGACCTGGACCTCCGCGAGCTGAAGGAACTGGTTCTTCGCCGGCAGCTCGATGCGCACAAAGCGCGCGACCGGTCCCTTGCTCTCGGCGGGCGGCAGGATGCTCGCGCGCACCCGGGTCAGGATGAAATTCCCGCCCGCCTGCCCTGGGCCTTTGCCCGGCAGCTTGTCACTCGGCAACGCCTCGACGCGCAGCGCGGTCAGCTTCTGCGCCTCGGGCAAGGTCAGCTCCACGGTGAAATTGTCCTTCGCCGCGTCGTTCTTGGCGACGAACACGGAGCCGTCGTCCTGGGCCACGAGTGCGGTGCCGGAAGTTGCCTTGGTCGCGCTCGGCTTCGGGGCGTTCCAGTCCAGCTTCACGGGAAACGCCTGCGCCCACTTGTCCGCGCCCGCGATGATTTCGGCGGCCGGGGACTTGAACTTGGTTTCCACCGCCGCGAGCTCCGTTTCCCAGTCGGCCTTCTGCTTGCGCTGCGCGTCGGAGTAGAAGCTCAGGAGCGGCGATTCGTCGCGCTTGTCGGCGTCCTCCGTGTTGTTGAGGAAGGCGAAGAGCTGGTAATACTCCTTCTGAGCGATGGGGTCATACTTGTGCGTGTGGCACTGGGCGCAGGCCATCGAGGTGCCCATCCAGACAGCAAAGGTCGTGTTCACGCGGTCCACGATGGCGGCGATGCGCCATTCCTCGTCATTGGTGCCGCCCTCGTTGTTCGTCATCGTGTTGCGATGGAACGCCGTGCCCTTGAGTTGCTCGTCGGTCGGCTTCTCCAGCAGGTCGGCGGCGAGCTGCTCGATGGTGAACTGGTCAAACGGCAGGTTGCGGTTGAAAGCGTTGATGACGTAGTCGCGGTAGGCCCAGATGACCCGCGAAGGATCGTCCGCGTAACCGGCGCTGTCCGCGTAGCGCGCAAGGTCCAGCCACAGCCGCGCCCAATGCTCGCCGTAGCTGGGCTTCGCCAATTGCAAGTCCACGAAACGCTCGTAAGCCTTCGGCTCCTTGTCCGCGATGAACGCGTCCACCTCCGCGACACTCGGCGGCAGACCGGTCAGGTCCAGCGCCACGCGACGGGCCAGCGCGTAACGGTCGGCCTCCGGCTGCGGAAGCAGGCCGTCCTTCGCGAGCCGTTGGAGAATGAAGGCGTCGATGGGATTGCCGATTGCCGATTGCCGATTGCCGATTTGCGGAACGGTCGGCCGCACGGGCTTCTCGTAGGACCAGTGTCCTGCGAACTTCGCGCCGGATTTAATCCACGCGGTCAGCAGCTCCACCTCGCGCGGCGTGACCTTCTTGCCCAGCTTGGGCGGCGGCATCACGTCATCGGGATCGGTGGTGGTGACGCGCTGGAGGAGCAAACTCTTCTCCGGCTGGCCGGGCACGACCACGCGGCGGCCATCGCCGAGGTCCGCGAGTATGCCCTCCGCCGTGTCCACGCGCAGCCCGACGCCCTTCTTGCCGCCCTTGCGCTCGGCGGCGTCCGGTCCGTGGCAATGGAAGCACTTGTCGGAAAGAATCGGGCGGATGTCCCGCTGGAAGTCCGGCGTGGCGGTGGCGGGCGCCGGCGCGGCCATGGCCCACCCGCCCAAGGTGCCGAGCAATCCCGCCAGGCCCCAGCATTTTAGAAATCGTGTCATACGCATCAATGCACCAGCTCAACCCGGCCGGCAACGTGCGAGCTTGGACGCGACGGCTGGTCCGGCGATTGAGGTTTTGCAGAGAAAGTTTCAGCGAAACCGAGGACGTTGTCCATCATCACGAACAAGAACTTGCCGATGCCAAACGCGTCCTGGGTCTCCGAACGCGCATTGTCGGCAAATCCGATGAAAGGCTTCAGCGAGGGTGGCGCGCTTACTCCGGGGCTTCCTGCTGCTTCGCCAGCGTGGTGCCACGGCGGAGACGGAAGGGGTCGCTCTGCACGATAGCCGTGAGGAGGGCGGAGAACTGGTGCCCGCCGCGCGCGGTCTGCGCGGTGATTTGGTGCAGGGCGCGCTGGTCGTAGAACTCCAGTCCCCGGCCGATGGCGTAGGTGAGGAGCTTCTCGGCCAGGTTGCGCACGACGAGTTCCTGCTTGGTCTTAAGGATGGCCTTAAGCTCGGCGGGGCCTTGGAAGGCCTGGCCGTCG
Organism: uncultured Verrucomicrobiota bacterium; assembly: GCA_903863315.1. Taxonomy (GTDB): domain Bacteria; phylum Verrucomicrobiota; class Verrucomicrobiia; order Limisphaerales; family SXTU01; genus SXTU01. The sequence continues at coordinate 11,733 of CAIPBN010000524.1, forward strand.
GGGAGCTTGCCGGAGGGGTCGATGTCCCCTTCCGCGTCCTTGGTGCGGTGGCGGCCGACGGCGTCGTAGTTCTCGAAGGCGAAGCCGAGGGCGTCCATCTGGAGGTGGCAGTTGGCGCAGCTCGGGTTCGCGCGGTGCTGCTCCATGCGCTGACGGAGAGTGCCGGTGAGCTTGTTCTGCGCCTCCAGCTCCGGGACGTTGGGCGGGGGCGGAGGCGGCGGGGTGCCGAGGATTTGTTCGAGCACCCACTTGCCGCGTTTGACGGGCGAGGTGCGGGTGGGGTTGGAGGTGACGGTGAGGATGCTGGCGTGGGTGAGCAGGCCGCCGCGCTCCGGCATCGGCAGCGCGACGCGGACGAACTCAGTGGGCGGAATCGGCTGACCGCCGGGGTGGGCCTTGGGCTGCTTGAGGAGGTTCCCGGCGGTGTCGGCGATGCCGTAGTGCTTGGCGAGGGCTTCGTTCAGGTAGGTGTAACGGCCGTCCACGAGGTCGAGCACGCTGCGGTCCGCACGAACAATTTCGCCGAAGAACAGCTCGGTCTCGCGCTGCATGGCCTGGCGCAGCGCGGGGTCGAAGCCGGGGAAGAGCTTGTTGTCCGGGGTGAAGGATTCGAGCCGCTGAAGCTGAAGCCATTGCAGGGCGAAGTTGCGCGTCAGCGCCTCGGCCTTGGGATCCTGCAACATGCGCTTGAGCTGGGGCACGAGGTTGGCGGCCAACTGCCCCTTGGCCGCGAGGTCGAAGAGTTCCTCGTCCGGCAGGCTGCTCCAAAGGAAATAGCTCAGGCGGGAGGCGAGCTGCCAGTCGTTGAGCGGGTGCGCGTCCGCGAGCTGGGGCTGGGGATCCTGCTCGACGCGGAAGAGAAACTTGGGCGAGCACAGGATGACCTTGATCAACTGCTGGAGGCCGCCCTCCCACTTGCCGGTGGCAGCCTCCCCGGCATCGGCGACCTGCGAGTAACGCTCCACCTCGGCGGACGTGGCGGGACGTCGGAAGGCGCGGGTGACGAACCATTGGGCGAACTCGCGGTTGCGCTGATCCTTGGGCGTGCCAGCGAAGCGGGTGGCGGCGAGCTGTTGGAATTCCGGGCGGGTGTCGGTGGGGCCTTCCACCTGCAACGACTCGACAAACAAGGTGCGGGGCAGTTCGCCGGGGTCGGAGGGGTTGAGGAACTTGACGGCGAACTGGTGGTCGCCAGCGGTCAGGCGAAGGGTAAGCGAGTGTGTCTGGGGTTGCCGGTCGGAGCCGCCGACTTCGAGCTCCTTGAGATCCTTGCCATCCACCATGAGGGTCATGCGAACGCTGTCCGTGCCGGTGGCCGCGAGACCATACACCCGGGCGCTGAACTTGAACTCGCCGGGAATGGAAAAGTTGAACGTGGTGTGCAGCTTGTCGGCCTTGTCGAGCGGGCGGTAGCGGGTGGTGAAGTTGCCGGCGGGCAGGAGCGCCTTGCCGGCCTGCGCACGCACGGGCGGCTTGGGCGGGGTCAGGTTGATGGCGCGGGCGGAAACTTCGTCGGCGGCGAGGAGGTAACGCTCCAGATGAACCGGCGAGAGGGTCAGGACATCGCCGATGTTGTCGAAGCCGTGGCCGATGTCGTCCGCCGGGAAGTCCTCGGCGGCATTAAAGTCCACGCGTAGCAGGTCGCGCACGGTGGCGTTGTATTCCGCGCGGTTGAGGCGGCGCAACGTGACGCGGCCGGGGTCGAGCGGGGCGTTCTTCTCCGCCGTGGCGAAGGCGTTCTCCACGGCGGTCTGGAAGGCCGTGCGCTCCGCCGGGGAAGGCTGAGGCTGTTTCTTGGGGGGCATCTCACCGGAAGCGACCTGGTGCAGGATGCTTTTCCAGAGCTTGTGCTCCTTGAGCAACGTGTTCTCGCTGCCTGACTTGGTGAGATCGAGCCCGGCCTTCTGAGTCTTCGGGCCGTGGCACTCGTGGCAGTATTGCTTTAGGAACGGGACCGCCGCGCCTTGAAAGTCCGCCGCCGTCGTCGGCAAGCCCGCGAGCAGAAGGCACGCGGCTGCCGACAGCGGCACCATCACGGTCAGCTTTCCGGAGGGCGGGAAAAAGCGCATCGGTTTGCGGACTAGGAGCCGGCGGGCAGTATTCACCCGGCCGCAAGCCGTGCGAAGGTTGGCCAAACACACTTCCCTACCCTGGCGGGCGGAACCACCTTATGGAGTCCCAAACCTGTTGCGCAGCCACGACTAATTGGGGTAAAACGCCGCCCAGCGCGCTTTCTTCATGGCAAGTTGGCTGGCAGTTTTTTCGGTGCTGGGCATTTACCTTGCCCGGATGGCGGAACTGCGGACCAAGCGGAACACGGTGTCCGGCCAGGTGCGGGAGACGCGCACGCTCCAGATGTTCGTGGTGGCGGGAACACTGATGCTCATCGGCGGAATTGGGGAGCACTTCTGGCGGCAGCCGGCTGGGAACCCCGTCCTGTTCATCGCCGGATGGGCCTGCGCCGCCGGCTCTTTCACCCTGCGCCGGCAGGCGATTGCCGCGCTGGGGCAGTTCTGGAGCCTGCACGTGGAGATTCGCGAGCAGCATGAGTTCGTGCGCACCGGACCATTCCGTTGGATGCGTCACCCGACGTATTTCTCAATGATTCTGGAGCTCCTTTCCGCCGCCTTTCTCTTGCAGGCACCCGGCACGTTAGGCCTCGTAAGTCTGCTGTTCGTGCCAGCCTTGGTTGAGCGCCTGTGCCTGGAGGAGACGGCCTTGGTGGAAAAGTTCGGTGACGCCTACCGTCGCTACCAGCAGACGACTCCAGCGGTGATTCCGTGGAAAGGCCCCACGGCATGATGGAGGGCCTGCCAACGCGGCGCGTGGTGATTACTGGCATCGGCGTCGTCGCCCCCAACGGGTGCGACCTCGACACGTTCTGGAACAGCGTGCGGACCGGCACCAGCGCGGCGGCACCGGTCACCCGGTTTGACGTGAGCCAGCTCCCGAACAAGGTCGCGTGCGAGGTCACGCAGTTCGACGCGGGCCGGTTCATGGACGCCAAGAAGGCCAAACGCTTTGAGCTCTCCATCCGCTTTGGCATCGGTGCGGCGCGGATGGCGGCGAAGGATGCCAGCTTGGATTTCGGCAAGCTGGACCCCGACCGGGCCGGAATCGTCGAGGGCACCACCGTGAGCGGCATGGAAAGCTCGTTCAAGGGGCAGACCACCTTCGAGCAGCGCGGCTACCGGCACATGAGCCCGTTCACGCTCATCAACGCCTACTGCGGCGGCGGCAGCGGCGAAATCGCACTGGAGCTGGGCATCAAGGGCCATGCGATTTCCCTCAGCACCGGGAGCGCGTCGGGCAACGACGCCATCGGACACGCCTTCGATCTGATTCAGCACGATGAGGCGGACGTGTTCGTGGCCGGAGGTGCGGAGTCGCCGATTCTGGCCCCGCTCTGGGGTGCCTTCTGCCTGACAAAGGTGATGACTTCGCGCAACGACGAACCCAAGGGGGCGATGCGCCCGTTTGACCGCACGCGGGATGGCTTTCTGCTCGGGGAAGGCGCGGCATTTCTGGTGCTGGAGGAACTCACTCACGCCTTGGGCCGCGGGGCGAAGATTTACGCCGAACTGGCCGGTCACGGACGCAACTGCGAGGCGTATCATTCCGTGAGCCCGCACCCGGAAGGCGTCGGCATGCACCGCGCCATGGAAAAGGCCCTGCGGCGGGCGCGCATGGATGTGACGCAGATCGATTACGTGAACGCCCACGCCACCGCCACGGAGGCAAACGACGTGGTCGAGACACGGGCCATCAAATCCTTGTTCGGCGAGCACGCCCGACGCATCGCCGTGTCCGGCACCAAGCCCGTCACCGGGCATCTGTTGGGCGCGGCCGGAGCGGTCGAGTCCGCCATCACGACACTGGCGATCCACCATCGTGAAATCCCGCCCACCGCCAATCTGACCGCACCCGCCGAAGGCTGTGATCTGGATTACGTGCCCGGCCCGGCCCGGCCCTATCCCATCCGCGCGGCGTTGAATTTGAACGTCGGTTTCGGCGGCAAGAACTCCTGTCTGGTGTTCAAGGAATATTCGCGCGCATGAGATTCTCCGAACTCATCCCGCTGACTGCGGCCGTGACGAACCTAGCGTTGACGCTCTTCGTGCTGACACGCGACCTCCGCTCGACGCTGAACCGCGTCTATCTGCTGTGGGGGCTCTCGATCACCGTGTGGAACCTCGGCACCTTCTTCATGTTCGCGTTGAAGGACGAGGAGTCCGCGCGTTTCTGGTCCGCCTTCCTGCACTACGGCGTGATCTTTCTGCCGATCAGCCTGTTCCATCTGAGCCTGCTGATTGCCCAGGTCCGACTGCCGCGCTGGCTGCCGGCATGCTACGTCTGGTGCGGTCTGCTGGCGCTGGCGAACGCGATGGGCCTGTTCACCGCTGGTGTCCGGAATCTCGGCTACGCCTATTACTCCAAGGCCGGGCTGGGTTTTTGGGTGTATGTCCCCACCTACGTGGTGATCACCACCGCCACGGTGGTGGTGCTTTACCAGAAGCTGAAGACGCTCCAGCGGGTGCATCGCGCGCGGGTCAAGGCGCTGCTGTGGGCCAACGGCATTTTGATCGCCTTCGGTTGGAACGACATCCTGCCCATCCTGGGTTTCGACACTTACCCGTTCAGCAAAATCCACATCTTCCCCTTCGGCAGCGCGGCGGCGATCTTCTACGGCATCATCGTTGGCTACAGCGTGCTCCAACATCACCTGCTGGACATCCACGTCACGCTGGGCAAGGCCGCCGCGCACGCGGTGCGGCTGCTGTTCCTCTTCCTGATTGGCCTGCTGCTGCTCCTCCTGCTCAACGTCTTTCGGCCCAATGAGTTCACCCCGTTTGCCTTCTACGGCTCGCTGGGCGTGCTGCTGGCCAGCGCGATGGTGGCCTCGTTGTTCTTCCCCCGCGTGTTCGGCAAGGGTGATGAGGCGTTGGAGCAGAAGATCCTCAGCGACCGCTTTGGCGACCGCTTCGAATACCACGACAAGGTCCGCAGTTTCATGCAGGAGGTGCAGTTCTACAATAACGCCGACCTGCTGCTGAACGACCTGGATGCCCTGCTCCTCAAGACCATCCGCATCCGCAGCTACCAGATCATCCTCCTGGACGAGTCCACGCACGTGTTCACCGTCTTCCGGGGCCACCCGCCCTCGCCTCAAACGCAGCTCCCGGAGCTGCGGGCCAACTCGCCGATCTTTCAGCTCTTTCAAAACACCACCGCCACCCACCTAGCCTTCAACCTCGCCTACATCATGCCCGGCGAGACCGAGCTGGAGAGCGAGGCGCGAAAACTCCTCGCGCGCTTCGAGCCGGAGTTTTGCTTTCCGTTCTTCAGCGGGGACGAACCCTTTGGCCTGCTGCTCATCGGCGAGAAGGCCAACGGCGTCCCCTACACGCCCAACGATCTGGCCCTGCTGACCCGCCTCGTCAAAAACCTCAGCCTCATCCTCAACCAGATCCGCCTCAAGGAGCAGGTGCTCCAGGCGGAGGAACTGGAGCTGCTGGGCCGCATGTCCCGCGGCATGGCACATGACCTGAACAATCTGCTCACCCCGGTCTCCACGTTTCTCCAGCTCACCGCCGACCGCATCAAAGGCAGCACCGAGGGGGAACTTGAACTGGTGCCTACCTGCCTGCGAAACGTCGGCACCATCCAGGCCTACGTGAAGGACGCGCTGTTCTTCTCACAAAACCACACGCTCCGGATCGCGCCGGACCCGGTGAACCAGCTCATCTTCCGGGTCGTTGATCTCGCGGAGCCCAAGATCAAGCGCCGCCGAGTGCGCGTGGTGTTGGGGGACTGCCCGTCCATCGTGCTGGAGATGGACGCCTTCCTGATGCAGCGCTGCCTGGGCAACATTCTCTCCAATGCCATTGATGCCTCCGCCCCCGAGGGAGTCATCCGCATCGAGCTCGAACGGCTGGCCGGCACCGACATCGGGCGCGACTGGGTGCGTGTTCGCGTCATTGACCATGGCCAGGGCATCAGCCGCGAAAACCTGCAACGCTTGAGCTCGGCCTATTTCACCACCAAGGATTCGGGCGATGAAGACCGTGGCTTCGGGCTCGGTCTGGCCATCTGCCGGAAAATCATCCTACTGCACGGCGGCCACCTGAACATCACCAGCGAGGAAAAAGTCGGCACCACTGTCACCGTGGATCTGCCCATCAAGCACCAAGTGCCCGCCAGCCCGGCCGCACTGCAACCCGCATGAAGACACTGCTCGTCATCGCGCCGCATGCCGGACTCGCCGAGGCCATCCGTGCCGGACTCGATCCCGGCCAGTTCCGGGTGTTGCACCACCTGGAGTCGTGGGCTGCGGAGCCGCTGCTGCGGCAGGGCAGCATTGACGCCGTGGTGGTGGACGCTGACCTGACTGATGTGCGCCCCATCCGGTTGATTGAGCACATCCGGCGCGCGTCGCCGGCTTGCCCGCTCTTTCTATACGCCTCCACCAGCCAATGGGAATGGGAAGAGGAAGCCTACCTGCTGGGCGTGGACTATATCCTCACCAAGCCCCTGCGCGCCCGCCTGCTCCACTCTCTGCTGGAACGCGGCGGCTCGTGGCGCACCAGCCCAGAACGATGCCTTCCCCCTCCCGCCTCGCCTCACGCGGCCGCTTCCGTTCCAGCCAGCGTCGCACCGCACGCGCCCGCCCTTAATGCCCTTCGAGATTGCGCGGGCGTCCTGGCCCACAGCCTGCAAACCAAGCCGCTGCTCCATGAGTTTCTCCAGCTCATGCGCGAAATCCTCGGAGTCAACCGCGCGGCCATCTTCCTCCGGCGGGGCGATCATTCGCAGCCGGAACCGGGCTCGAATCCGCCTGCCACCAGTGCCTGGCCGGTGCCCGCGATGGAGGCGGCCTGCACCTTGGGCATCCCGCAACAGCTCCTCAATCACTTCACGCTCTCCTTCCGCAGCGGCATCGCCGGCCATCTGCAACGTGACGCGCGCATCCTGCGGCGCGGCAGCCCCGAGGCCATCGCTGACCCGGACATTCAGCGTGAGTTTGAACTGCTGGGCACGCAGGTTGCCCTGCCCATCTTCGACCGCGAGGGACTGCTCGGCATCATGCTATTCGACCAGCGCCTGACCGGCGATCCCTTCGCCCACGCAGATCTCTCGCTCATCTTCCACCTCCTGGAAGAACTGGGCCTGGCCATCCGCAATTCCCGGCTGCATGACGCGCTCTCCGGCCAGCACGCCATGATGACCCACACGCTGGATCAACTGGGCAGCGCGGTCATGGTCATCGCGCGCGACCTCAACATTCTGTCGGCCAACCACGCGGCCCGACGCCTCTTCCTTCGCGGCGGCAATCCGGACCGCTCCCTGACCTTCACCGATCTCCCGCAATCCCTCGGCAGCAAGGTCTTTGAAACGCTCCGCTCCGGTCTGGTGCCCGAGCCGGCGCGTGGCAAACTGCCCGGCACCGGCGACGCCCTGTTCCGCATGGTCATCCGCCCCTTCCAGCCACGGGGCAAAACCCAGCCCGAGGCGGCGTTGCTGCTCATTGACGACATCACCGAGGCCGACCGGGCGCAGCAGATGGAAATCGAGGCCACGAACCTGCGCCTTGTCCGTCGCATGGCCGAGCAGCTCGCGCACGAAATCGGAAACTCCCTGGTCCCCATCTCCACCAGCCAGCAGCTCCTCACCGATGGCAAGGACGACCCCGCCACCCGCAAGGAGATTTCCAGCATCATGGGCGACAGCATCCGCCGCGTCGGCCGCCTCGCCCGCCAGATGCAATTCCTGGCCCGGGATGGCTTGCGGCGGCTGGAGAGCGTGCCGCTGGCCCAGCTCATCGAGGAAGCCTTTCAGGAAGCGCACACGCAGAACCCGCGAGGCTCCGCCCACCTGCAATACAACAGCGGCGGCCAGCCGCTCAGCATCACCGCCGATCGCGCCGGCCTCCGGCACGCGCTCGCGGAAGTGTTGCTAAACGCACTCCAGGCCAATTCTGCCGACCAGCCCATCGAAGTCGTCTCCGAACAGGAAACCCACGAGGACGGCTCCCGCTGGGTGCGCATCGAGGTGCGCGACGCGGGCAGCGGCTTCGATGAGGAGACCGCAAAACATGCCACCGAGCCGTTCTACTCCACCCGCACCGTGGGCCTGGGCCTGGGATTGACGGTGACCCGCAAGATTCTGGAGCTGCACCGTGGCCGCCTGGAAGTTTGCCGCGCGACCGCCAACACCCCGAGCACCGTGCGGATCTCGCTGCCCGAAATGGCGGGGTAATCAGCCAGCCTGAAACCAGGCCAGTGCTGACTCGGTCTCGGCCTGCTGAAGCTGGCGCAGCAACTGGTGCCGGGTGTCCGTAGCGGGCTTGCCCGCCGCAACTTCCACCGCATCCACAAAGGCAAAGGCATCCCATTCACCACGCGGGAGGAGTTGCGCCGTGAGTTTGGCATCGCCAGCCAGCAAGGGTTGGGCTCGCTTCGCCAAGTCCGCGAAGCTCGGGTGCTGGCCAACCCGGCGGAACCAATACTTCGAGTTCCAGTAGTCCGGCTCGCGCCGGTGCATGATGCCGTGGACAAGGCTGCCGTCCGGACCCTCGATGCCCTGCGAGAGGACATGCGACGCATCAAGATGATCCTGCCAGAGCAGCAGGAGTGCGCGGATGAGTTCCGCCTTCGCGGGCTGACCGTGGCGGCGGAATAGCTCGTCAAGCGTGCGGTTCAAGTCCGCTTGCCCCAGCACGCCGAGGCGCGCCTCGGGGCCGAGCGCGGCGGGGCCTGGCTGGGTGATGAGCGCGTGAAGTTCTGTGGTGAGCGAGGACATTGGCTTGGCCCGCGAATCAGGCGAATCGTCGCGAATGAAACCGGGGCTAATTCGCGGTGATTCGCGTGATTCGCGGGCAGACAGTCAGAGACTCCTCACGTCGTCTCCTACTTGCTCTCGATGAGCCGGCGGAACTC
>CAIPBN010000525.1 GCA_903863315.1 uncultured Verrucomicrobiota bacterium
ACGAGGTTGTGCTGCATCAAGTCGGGGTTTTCAAAAATGATGCGGACCTGCGCGCCGGGCTTGGCGTGGAGCTGGCGCGGCGCAAACTGCATAAGGTTCGGCACGGCTTGCACGCGGAGCGCGTTGGCGTCGGCGGCGTGCGCCTTGTCCCACGCGGCAGCGAATGTTTTCAAACCCGCGTCGTTCGTGGCGAGGCGCGCGCCGGTGAGCGGCTGGCCAAGCAGGTCGAACAAGTGAACCGGCGGCATCGCGGGTTTGGCGCGGCGGAAAACGATTTCGATGCTGTTGAGGCCGCGTTGCAACTCGACCTGCACTTGTTGCTCGGAGCTCCACTGACTGTCGGCGGTGAGGAGCTGAACTCCGTTGGCGAGGATGTCGAGGTAGCCGTGCTTCACGCTCAAGAGCGCGGTCTGGGCGGCGTCGGCCTCAACGAAGGTCCGGTAGGTCCGGGCCTTGATGGGCGCGGCTTTGACCTTCTTCGGGTCGGCGGGAACCGTCGGAATGCCCGGCTCGGTGGCGTCGCGCTCGCCGAGGAAAAGCCACTGGCTGACACGGGTCTCGGGCGCGACTTCCAGCACGGGCACCGAGCGGCCTTTGAGCGGCTTGGTCCCGCGCTTCAAGTCGGCAAGCATCTGCTGCACGGGCGCGGCGCTGGAGTTGAGCTGGGCCAGTGCTGATTCGAACTGCGGCTGCCGCACGCGCAGGTGCGCGACGACGTTGACCACGGCCATACGCACGCGCGGGTGCGGGTCTTGCGCGGCAGCGGTGAGCCAAGGGAGCGCCTCGGGCAGGCGCTCAGCTTGGAAGCGAACCAATTGCACGGCGGCGGCGCGATGGAGCGGGTCCGGAGACCGCAGCAATTCGCCGAGCACAGCGGGGCGCACCGCGCCGTGGGCGTGCAGCACCCACAAAGCTTCCAACGCGGACTGGCTGAACGCGGGCTGGTTCCGCTCCCTCGCGGCCAGCCACGCATCGAGTGCAGGGACGACGACGTCGCGGCCGAGTCCGCGCAACCGGATGCGCGCGTGATTTCGGACGATGTCCTGCGGATGGGTGAGCAACGCGAGGAGTTGCGGCACGGTCGCGCCTTCGATGTCCGGCCAGTCGGTGGCCACCGGCCTGCCGTTGTAAACCACGCGCCAGATGCGGCCCTTCTCGTGGTTCCACTGCGGGTCGCGCATCGGATGCTGCGCGTGGCCGATGATGCGGCTGGAGAAGTCCGAGATGTAGAGCGCGCCATCGAAGCCGAACTCGCAGTCCACGGGCCGGAACGCGGCGTTGGTGGAGCTGACCAAATCCAAGCGGTCCGTGCCGACGATGGGCCCGGTGTCGGTATTGGCCTTCGCGATGGAGACGAAGTAGCTGCCGAGCAACGTGGCGGACGCGACGCCTTGCTGATACTCGGCCGGAAAGTTCGGACTCGAAATGACACTGAGCGCGGAGCCTTTGCCGTAGTTCAACACCGTCGCGTGGCCGTAGGAATGATACGCCCCAAGCGGCGCCCAGGTGAGCGGCAGGCCCTCAAGCACATGCCCGCCACCGTAGCGCTGGAAGAGGTTGCCGTAGCGGTCGAAGGAAACTTTCCACGGATTGGGCGTCATGCTCTGCCACTCGGCGGTGATGCGGCCCGTGCCGGGCTCCAGCCGATACGTGGTGGAATCCACCCCGCGCACCACGCCGAACGGCGTCTCGAATTGCGACCGGTGAAAGACGCCGTCGCAGAAAATCACATGCCCCAGCGGATCGCTCGCGACCATGCCGCCGTGATGCGAGTCCGTCACGTCCACGCCACGCAGCAGCTCGGTCTGGGCATCCGCCCGGCCATCGCCATCGCGGTCCGTGAGCAGCAGCAGCCGGGGTTGCGCCGAGACGATGACGCCACGCTCGTGGAAAGCGACGCCGTCCAACGCATCGAAGCCGTCCGCGAACACCGTGCACTTGTCCGCTTTCCCGTCGCGATTGGTGTCTTCGAGAATCAAAATCTTATCCCGGGGCGGCGCGCCGGGAACGGTGTGCGGAAACGATGGCATCGTCACGACCCACAGCCGGCCGCGCGCGTCGAACGCCATCTGCACCGGGCTTTTCAAATCGGGGAACTCCACCTCCGACGCGAAGAGGTTGAGCGCGTAGCCGTCGGCAACTTTCAAATCCTTCTGCTGCTCCGCCGGGGATTTCACCACGCCGCCTCCGAAGCGGTCGGGGTTGCTCTTGCCCTCCGGCATCGGCGGCAGGGACGGAACGGGAAAGTCGGCGAAGTGCGCGGACGGCTTGCCCACGAGGTCGTGCAGCACCTGCTCGGCCTGCTCAACGAGTCGGTGATAGCGTGGCATTTCCGCGGCGTATTCCTCGGGCCGCTTCCGCACGCCGTAATACACCACGCCGTTCTTCGGGCGCACGAGGTCGGCGACATGGCGCGACTTCTGCGCGGCGGCCTGGGCCACATCCTCGACCCGCCAGGTGGGCACCCGCGCCATCGCCGGCTCACCCAGCAGCGTGCGCGCGATGGCGCTGCCGATTTCGCGAGTGCCCGCCTCGGTGAGGTGAATGCCCTGCGTCACGAGCGGCACCGGACTCTTCGCGTGTGCTGCCTGGCTGGCCGTAAAGAGGTCCACGAGCAGCGCGCCGCGAGCCTTCGCCAAATCCGCAATCACCGCAGAGTAAGCGGCGATTTCGGCATTGCGTGGCCCGTCATTGGGAACCGCGATGGGCGAGAGCAGCACGAGCTTCGCATTCGGATGCAGCCGAGCAACTTCCCGTAAATGCGCCTCGAACTGAGCGCGAAACGCCGCCAGACCGGCTTGCCCCGCGAAGGACTCGTTCATGCCGTAGCCAAGCACCACAACATTCGCCGGCCACTTCGCCAGCAGCGTCTTCAAGTGCTCGACATACCCCTCGGCGCGGAGCCGGTAGCCGACTTCATCGCCGGTCCACGCGAGGCTGCGCACGCGAAGCTTCTTGTCCGGATGGGCAAGTTGCAAATGCGCCTCCAAGCTGCCCGACTCCAGCAACCGCTCGACCATCCCGCCGCCGTAGAACAGAAGTAAATCGTCCTTCGCCAGCGGCACAGCAGCGCGTGCGGCGACAAGCATCAGCCAGGCGGCGAGGAACGACAGGAAAGCGCGTTTCATAGTCCGGTCAGTTTGCGATGGTCCGGTGCGCGCATCAATGCTCCGTGCTAGTGCGGCACGAGAGGCACGTGCGCTCACAGTCCCGCTTCGCCCTTCGGGCTCAGTGCGCGTGCTTGAAGGCCGCGTGGTCGGCGCTGCCGCCGGACAGGATGTAGGCCAGCAGGTCGAGCACTTGCTCCTTGTCCAAGGAGTTCAGAAGGGCAGCGGGCATCAGCGAGAGCGCCGAGGCTTTGCGTGACTTGATGGCGGTCTTCGCCACCTTCTGAATCTGGTTCGCTGCCGGCCCGGTCTGAATCGTCACGCTGTCTTTGTCCTCGGACAGGATGAGGCCGCTCAGGGAATTTTCGTCGCCCAGCTCCAGGGTAACGTTGCGATACTTCTCCTCGATGCTCTTCGAGGGTTCGAGGATCTCCTGCAACACGAGCTTCGCGTCGCCTTTGTATTTCTTCACGACGTCGCTGAGGCTCGGGCCGAAGGCGACGCCTTCCTTGCCGAGTTGGTGGCATTGGGCGCAGGCGAGCGCGGTGAACTGCTGCTGGCCACGCGCGAAGTTGCGGTGCTGGCCCACGCGCTTCAGGTCGTCGGCGAAGTCGGCGAGCTTCCACTCGGTGATTTTGGGTGCGGCCTCGGGGTTCTTCGCGAGGAACTCGGTCGGGTTGTTCGCCACGATGAGCACGCCGCGCATGATGAGGTGATGGCCGGGGAACGTGCAGACGTAAGGATACGCGCCTTCGGTCTGCGGCGCGGTGAACTCGATGACCTGCTCCTTGCCGTGGTCGAGGAGCTTGCTGGCCCAGAGGATGTCGGGGCTTTGCGGAACGAAGCCGACATCAAAGCCCTTAGCGCCGAGGGCCATGGCCTTCTCGCCGACCTCGTTGGCCTTGCCGGGCTTCACGAGCAAAATGTTGTGCGGCATGAAGTCCGGGTTGGCGAAGGTCAGCTTGATTTTCTTGCCGGGCTTCACGGCGATTTGCTTCACGTCATACATCATCTTCTCGGGGACGGTGCCGATGCGGATGGTCGTGAGCGCCGGGGTGTCGGAGAGGATGCCGGACTTCTGCGCGGCAACTTCCTGCATGCCCGCGATGACGCCGCCGCGCGTGGAGGCGTCCACGTTGAACCACAGGTGCTTCACGGTGTTCGCGGCGATGCGCGCGTGCGGCTCGGG
>CAIPBN010000526.1 GCA_903863315.1 uncultured Verrucomicrobiota bacterium
CGAAGCCCGGTGGCGAGACCGCGCTCGGCGGCGTCTTCCACGACCTCGTCCCGCGCATCCAGCGGCGCGGTCTGCTCATCGTGCTCTCCGACTGCTTCGGAGACTCGAAGGAGCTGTTGAAGGCCCTCGCGCACTTCCGCCACGCGCGCCACGAGATTCTCATCTTCCAAATCCTCGACCGCGACGAGTTGGAGTTCCCCTTCACCCACTGGACGCGCTTCGAGTCGCTGGAGCAGACCGGTGCGCACCGGATGATCGACCCTGCGCAGTTCCGCGCTGCCTATCTCGACAACCTGAAGAAGTTCCAGGACGAGCTGACGCAAGGCTGCCACCGCCATCACATTGATCTCGTGCCGATGGTCACAGACCAGCCTTACGCGGATGCGCTCGCCCAATACCTGACACGCCGGCTGGCTCGCTGAAGCCCATGGGCCGCTGCGGCGGCGCGGCGGGATAAAGCATTGCCAGCCCGGGCAAAGTCTGGCATCCCACTGGAATGCGTGTGCGTTGGGCCAAACTCATTCTGGGTGCCATGGTGGCCGCCGGGATGGCTCCCGTTTGCTTCGCCCCGGACAGCGTCACGTTAAGAGTGCTCGAAGAGACGGGTTCCCGGGTGTCACTCGAAGATCCGCTAACCTTCAACGCGGGAACGATCGTGCAGGGTCTGGCCGCCTTGGGCCATACGGACAAGACGCCCCGACAAGTGCGAACTACCACCGACAACCGGGCTTTCCCCGCGACGTTGGAGTCCATGACCAAGGCCACCTGGCCGCTGCTGCCGGGGTTGACCACCAAGGGCATGCTCGCCCCCGGCATCCGCCCCCACTACTACGCCAACATCCAGGAGCCCGAGGTCGTCAAGCCGCAGTTTGAGCGGCCGGAGCGCGTGCTGAAGCAGTTCATTCCTGGTAACATCATTCATCCTGGCATCCGTCCGCCCTCCGCGCTCGTGGATGGTTACGCTTGGGTGCGCACGGATAAGCCACAGATAGAGAAGCCCAACATGGTGCGCGCGGATTTTGATTATTCCGGCCCGCCGCTGCTTTTCACCCTGCCGCCGGCGATGCTCAGGAGTTCCTTGTTCGCCAACGATCCTGAAGCAATGCGGCTGTTCGTCCGGACCAATGAAGTCGGCATGCGGGATGCGACACGGGCGGCTCATGCCGCCACCCACATCCGCCGGATGCGCAGCGCGATGTATTGGGACAATGTCGAGGCGTCCAACAATCCCCGGGCCGATTATCAGGATGGTTCCGACTACGAGGCCAAGGCACGGAACACCACCAAGGCGCTGGCCGATTTGCGTGATCCCGACCTGCCCCCCTCCAGCCCCAACGATCCCCGGCCCTCTTACGACTCACGGCCCTTCTTCAATCCCAACCGGGCACGTTAGCTGGCCGGTCCGGTGCTGGTTCGTGCGAGCATGACTTCCGTCTGTGTTTATTGCTCTTCCAGCAGCGCCATCGCGCCGCACTTCGCGGAGGCCGCAGTCGAGCTCGGCACGCTGCTGGGGCGTCAGGGATTGGCGCTGGTTTATGGTGGGGCCAGTGTCGGCTTGATGGGCGTGCTGGCGCAGGCGGTGCAGCGCAATGGCGGGCGGGTCATCGGCTTCATTCCCCAGTCGCTGCGGGATCGCGAAATTGCCTACGAGGCGGCGGATGAGCTCGTCGTCACGCGTGACCTCCGCGAGCGCAAGGCCTTGATGGAGGCGCGGGCAGACGCGTTTGTGGCCTTGCCCGGCGGGTTCGGCACGTTGGAGGAAGTCCTCGAAATTCTGACCCTCAAGCAACTGCGAACGCATCAGAAGCCAGTCGTCTTTCTGAACACCGCCGGCTTCTACGATCCACTGCTGGCCGTGTTTGACCAGTTGCGGGAGCAACGTTTTGCCCGGCCGGAGTCCCGTCAGGCGTATCACGTGGTGGCGGAACCGGCCGAGGCCATACAGTGGTTGCGTCACGGAAGACACTGATAGAGTGGGTTGGGCGGCAGAGGCGGAATTTTTCGGCGGCACCAAGCCTCTGCCGGTTTCCGCTTGTCCGGCCCTCTGTGCGAGGTGAACCTCTGGTCGTGAATCCGGTGAAGGTCACTCCCGAAACAATTCGCGGCATGAAGGCCGGGCGGCGGCGCATCGCGGCGCTCACGGCCTACGATTATCCGATGGCCCGGCTGCTGGATGAGGCGGGCATTCCGATTCTGCTGGTGGGCGATTCACTGGGCATGGTCGTGCTCGGTTATCCCGACACCACGCATGTCACGCTTGCCGAAATGGAGCACCACGTCCGCGCCGTGGCGCGCGCGAATCCCAGCGCGCTGATCGTCGGCGATCTCCCATACCACAGCTACTCCACCACCACCCAAGCCGTCGCCAGCGCCCAACGCCTGGTGACAGCCGGTGCTGAAGCGGTCAAGGCGGAGGGCGGACGGGAAATCTTGCCGCAGATCCGCGCCATCCAAGCGGTGGGCATTCCCTTCATGGGCCACTTGGGCATGCTGCCGCAGCATGTGCTGGAAGAAGGCGGCAAATACCGCATCAAGGGCAAGGACGAAGCTGGCCGCGCCAGGCTGCTTGATGACTCCGCCGCCCTGGCGGAAGCCGGGGTTTTCGCCGTCGTGCTCGAACTCGTCACGCCGCCGGTCGCCAAGGAGATCACTGCGCAGTTTCCCTTCGCCACCATCGGTATCGGTTCCGGTCCGGACTGCGACGGGCAAATCCTTGTCACGCACGATTTGACCGGGGCTTTCCCGTGGTTCACGCCCAAGTTTGTGCAGCCCAAGCTTCACGTGGGCGAAGATGTGCGCCGGGCGGTTCGTGAATGGGCAGATGGCCTTTGATTGTCGTCATGAAACAACTCTCCCACCTCACTCGCACCGGTGAAGCTCGCATGGTGGACGTTTCCGCCAAACGCATCGTCCTCCGCGAGGCGATCGCCTGCGGTGAAATCGTCCTCCAGTCCGACACTCTGGACCTCGTCGAGTCCAATGCCCTTGCCAAAGGCAACGTGCTGGCGACCGCACGACTCGCCGGCATCATGGCCGCCAAGCGGACGGGCGACCTCATCCCGCTCTGCCATCCGCTGCCGATCACGCATTGCGAAGTCAGCTTCGCGATTCCGGCCACGCGCGACCGGGTGGTCATCACCGCCTCGGCGAAGATTGCCGCGCAAACGGGCGTGGAGATGGAGGCGCTCACCGCAGTCACCGTGGCGGCGCTGACCGTCTACGACATGTGCAAGGCGGTGGACAAACAGATGGTCATCCGCGATGTGCGGCTGGTGAAAAAGACCAAGCGCGGCTGAGCGGTCATGTCAGGAATGCGGGCAGCGGCCTCCGGCCATCTCCTGGCTTCCTGAATTCTGACTCCTGTCCCCGCTATTTCGCCCCCGCGCCGGTCAGCACCACGGGGATGGTCTTGAGCAGAATCTTCAAGTCGAGCCACAGCGACCAGTTGTCGATGTATTCGAGATCGAGGCGCACCCACTCCTTGAAGCTGGCCACCTCGTTACGGCCGCTGATCTGCCAGAGGCAGGTGAGGCCCGGCTTGACGCTCAGGCGGCGACGATGCGCGAGGTCGTTGATGCGGCGGATTTCATCCACCGGCAGGGGACGCGGTCCCACCAGGCTCATCTCACCGCGCAGCACATTCCACAACTGCGGCAGCTCGTCCACGCTCCATTTGCGCAACCAGCGGCCCACCGGGGTCACACGGGGATCGTTCGTCACCTTGAACACGGGGCCATCCATCTCGTTGAAGCTGGCCAGTTCCGCCTTCAACTGCTCGGCATCCGTGACCATGGTGCGGAACTTGAGCATCGTGAACGGCCGACCGTTCAAGCCACTGCGCTGTTGCCGGAAGAACACCGGGCCGGAAGAGGTCCACTTCACCGCGAGCGCCGCCAGCAGCATGAACGGGGATGACAGGAGCAGCAGCACCATCGCGCCGACCAGGTCCAACGCCTGCTTGGCCACGCCTTGCCAGCTTGCCTCCGGCGCGGAGCGGAACACCACCATTGGTCGCCCGAGGAAGTCGTCCACGCTGGTCTGCGCGATGCGTGTCTTGAAGAAGTCCGCGAGCAGCCAGACTTCCACGCCTTCGAGTTCGCACAGCTCGATGACCTTCTCCACCTGCTCAAAGTAGGTGTGACGCGCGCTCAGGAGGACGCCGTTGGCCGCGCGTTCATGCAGCAGTTCAACCAGCCCTTCCCACGAGGTCTGGTTCAGGTCCAGCCGCGCCAGCACTTCGACCGAGCCCTTGGCCTTGCCCTCCAGCTCGTGTGCTAAGGCCGCCGTGTCCTCCGCGGTGCCGATGAGCACCAGCCGGCGCTTGGCCTGCTCCTGCCCGAGCGCGGACATCAGCCAGCGGCGCTGCAACTCCTCCTTGGCCATCACCAGACAGAAGCTGAGCCCGCCGAAAAGCAGGAGGACGGAGCGGGCCAGCTCCTGCTTGCGCAGGAACAGCACCGTCACCACGGCCAGCACGGCAATCGTGCCGGCGTGGATCAGCGCCCAGGCCGTTTCCCGGCGCGAGTAGAGCAGGGGCCGGTTGTAAAAGCCCAGGGAGCGCAGCAAGAGCAGGGTGCCGGGGAGGATGAGCAGGTAGAGCCAGACGTATTGGTCGAACGGTTGGATCTCCGACAGCTCCGGCCAGTAGTCCACCGCCAGCGTCCGCAGGCTGTGCGCCAGCCAGAACGCGATGGCGAACAGCCCGGCGTCCACCCACTGCTGCACCTGCGCTCGGATTTGCCGCTGACGGCGTAACATGCTGGCTGGACTATGGCCTCACCACGGCCGGCCCGTAAATACAATGTTCGCCCGACGGGTTATGCTTGAGGCGATCCGTGGAGGGAGCAAGCCCGGGCTGGGCGTGCCTGCTTTCGCCTTCTTAGGCAAAGGTCACGCTCGGAAACTTTTTCAACAGCGCCGCCTTCTGCTTGGGCCACTCGTGCGCCTTCCAATGCGGCCAGTCACACGTGTTGGCCAGGCGCTTGCCATCGGGCGTGCAGAGCCAGAGCCGCACCGGCACCAGCCCCTCGCAGACGAGCGGGTGAAACTCCAGTTTGAAGCACTCCTGCAGCTTGACCTGCGCCTCGGGCGAGACCGCGGCGCGGCCACTGCCTTCGGCTTCCTCGGCATACAGCAGCTTGACCGGCTTGCCGGTGGGCCAGGGCATTTGCATCGGTGTCAGTTCGTCCAGCCAGCCCACCTGCTCGGGAGCCAGATGAGCGGCGAAGGCTGGCTTCAAGACCGCCGTCTGCGCTTCCTTTTGCAACGACAGGCCACGGAACGCGCGCGCCAGGGCGGCGGTCATCGCGGCATCGTCGAAGGGCTTGTATTCCAGATCGGGCAGGGCGGCGGCGGCCAGGTTGACGCGGGCGATGAACTGCTTCACCTCATGGTTCAGGTTCGGCAAATCGAACCACCCGCGCATTGCCGCCTCGGCCAGACAACGGCCGGCGGCTTCAGGATCGAGTTCGCGCTGATGCTCCTGGCCGATGACCAAATCGCGGAAGCGGGTGAGCTTCAGTGCGCTCACCCGCTTGTGGGTGCGGTCGAACTGATGTTCCAGCGTCGCGTTCAAGTGCTGGGGATACAACTCGCGCAGCCACTCCGGCTTCACTGCCGTCGCCAGCCCGAGCAGGGTCAGCGGCCGCAGCAAGCCATCGGTCTCGCGCAGGGCCGCTGCAACGAACATCGGCGCCTTTTGGACCACGCTCTCGCGCATCAAGGTGCCCCTGCGGCCCTCGGACATCTCGCACTCCAGCGTTCCCTGATCCCGGCGGAGGGCCAGTTGATCAATGAACCCAGCGGTGAGGCATTTGAGCAGCGCGTTTTCATCCGGTTTCGCTGCGGAGCGCTCGGGGTTGAGTTTGGCGTTTGCCGCAGTGGATTGATTGCCTTCCTCGCCCAGCCGTTGGCGTTCGGCGATCGCCAGCACTTGCTGGAAGGTCAGCTCCACTTCGCGCGCGACCTTGGCGTTGATGCCGTGACGGCGGCACGCGTCGAGGTTGAACCCGCATTGCTTCGCGAACTCAAAGGCCCGCATCAAGGTGATGAAATCCGAGTCGGGGCTGGCTTCGAATTGTTCGCGGTTGTCCGCCGCCTGCGCATCCCC
>CAIPBN010000527.1 GCA_903863315.1 uncultured Verrucomicrobiota bacterium
CAGCGCCCGACGCCATTGTCATCAAGGCCGAGGAAGTCGCCGCCGCCACGACTGCGGACATCCTTGGCAAAGCCGAGGCGCCGCCGAAAAAGGCCGAGGTGGAAAAACCAGCCAAGCCTGCGGTCATCCCCGAAACCGAACCGCTCGTCCATGTCGCCGATGCGCTGGCGGCGGCGGTGGCCGAGACTCCCAAGCCCGCCGAGCCGCCGCCCGCGCCGGCCATTTTCGACAACAGCGGGGCCGCCCCGCGCCCCCGCAATCGGCCGCAGCCCAAGAAGCCCAAGCCCGTCACCGTCGCGAGTGTGCCGCTCATCGGCAACTACCAGCTCCCGCCGCTGGATTTCCTCCAGCACCCGGACCTGACCGTGAAGCCCACGGAAACCAAGGAGGATTTGATGGCGAGCGCGCAGTTGATGAAGAACACGCTCGCGCAGTTCGAGATTGAGGTGGCGCTGGGCGACATCACCAAGGGCCCCACCATCACCCGCTACGAACTTCACCCCGCGCCCGGCGTGAAGCTGGAGAAAATCTCCGCGCTCTCGAACAACATCGCCGCCGCGCTCAAGGCCGAACGCATCAACATCCTCGCCCCCGTCCCGGGCAAATCCTCGGTCGGCATCGAGGTGCCCAACCGCGTGAAGACCAAGGTCATCATGCGCGACCTGCTCGAATCCGACGAGTGGAAGCTCAGCAAGGCCCGTATTCCGCTCGCGCTGGGCAAGGACGTTTATGGCACCCCGGTCATCGCCGACCTTGCCGACATGCCGCACGTGCTCATCGCCGGCAGCACCGGCTCGGGCAAATCCGTCTGCATCAACTCCATCGTTGCGTCCCTGCTCTACCGCTTCTCGCCGGACCAGCTCCGCTTCGTGATGATCGACCCCAAGGTGGTCGAGCTCCAGCAATACAACGCCCTGCCCCACCTCGTCGTCCCCGTCGTCACCGACCCGAAGAAGGTGATCCTGGCGCTGCGCTGGGTCGTGAACGAGATGGAGAAGCGCTACCAGATCTTTGCCCGCGTCGGCGTCCGGAACATCAAATCCTTCAACGACCGGCCCAAGGACAAACCCTTGCCGCCGGCGGAGCTGGAACTGCCCTTGTCCGTGACCAAGGAAAAAGTCGAGGCCGGCGCGGATGGGTTCGCCGTGCAGATTGATGAGGAAATCGTGGTGCCGCGCGACGAGGACATCATCATCCCCGAGAAGCTCAGTTACATCGTCGTCATCATTGACGAACTGGCCGACCTCATGCTCGTCGCGCTCGCCGACGTGGAAATGTGCATCGCCCGCATCACGCAGATGGCCCGCGCCGCCGGCATTCACTGCATCGTCGCCACCCAGCGCCCGTCCGTGGACGTCATCACCGGCGTCATCAAGGCCAACATTCCCGCGCGCATCGCCTTCCAGGTCGCGCAAAAGGTGGACTCGCGCACCATTCTCGACGCGATGGGCGCGGACAAGCTGCTGGGCAAGGGCGACATGCTCTACCTCCCGCCCGGCTCGGCCCGGCTCATCCGCGCGCAGGGCGTGCTCATCACCGACGAGGAGATCAACCAGTGCGTGGACTTCATCGCCAAGCAGGGCAAGCCCAGCTACGAGATGGAAATCCACAACGCGCTGCAACGGACGCCGAACAGCGTCGCGCAGCCCTTTGACGCCGAGGAGGGCGAAGGCGAGGACGAGGAACTCATCGAACAGTGCATCGAAGTCATCCGCAGCGAGCAGAAGGCCAGCGTCTCCCTCCTGCAACGCCGTCTCAAGATTGGTTATGGCCGTGCCGCACGCATCATGGATGTGCTGGAGGAGCGCGGTTATGTCGGCCCCAGCAAGGGGGCCGAGCCACGCGACATTCTGATCGATCTTGATGGAGAAGGCCACGATGGCGCGGGCCAGCAGGCGGTGTAGGCGGTAGCACGGCAGACTGCTTTGAATGTCTGACCATCTGGCCGGTCAACCTAGGGACAACGCACCATCCTGACTCACCTATGAAGAAGCTTTTGTTCACCGCCACCCTTGCCCTCGGCCTCGTGCTGTCTGCCCTCGCCGATGGTCCCGCGTGGCTCACCGACTTGCCCAAGGCCCAGGCCAAGGCGAAGGCGGAGGGCAAACTGGTGCTGGTGAACTTCACCGGCTCGGACTTCTGCAGCTCCTGCATGCGCCTGCACAAGGAGGTCTTTCCCGCCAAGGAATTTGCCGAGTATGCCCAGAAGCGCCTGGTGCTCATGGAGGCGGACTTCCCGATGAAGAAGAAGCAGGCCCCGGCCCTCAAGGAGGCCAATGCCGCACTCGCCAAGCAATTCAAGGTGGACGGCTATCCCACCCTGCTGGTGCTCAACGCCGAGGGCAAGAAGCTCGGCGAGGTGGAATTTGACCTGTTTGACGCGTCCCCCAAGGACCTCGTCGCCGCCATCGAAAAGGTCGCCAAGCCCGCCAAGCCCTGACATGAGCCGCTGCGCCTGGGCCAGGACGGAGCTGTCCATCCCCTATCACGACACCGAGTGGGGCGTGCCGGTGCACGATGACCGCGTTCTGTTCGAGCTGCTCAACCTCGAAGGCGCGCAGGCGGGCTTGAGCTGGGAAACCATACTCAAGAAGCGCGAAAGCTACCGCGCAGCCTTCGACCAGTGGGACGCGCGGAAGATTGCCCGCTACGACGCGGACAAGGTCGCGGCACTGCTGGCGAATCCCGGCATCGTCCGCAACCGACTCAAGGTGGCGGCGACCATCGCTAACGCGCAGGCGTTCCTCGCGGTGCAAAAAGAGTCCGGCGGCTTCGACAAGTTCCTGTGGCAATTCGTTGGCGGGAAGCCGATCCAGAACGCGCGCCAGAGTTTGAAGGACATTCCGCCGCGCACACCGGAGGCGGAGGCGATGAGCAAGGCGCTGCTCAAGCGCGGGTTCAAGTTCGTCGGCCCGACGATCTGCTACGCGCTGATGCAGGCGGTCGGGATGGTGAACGACCATTGCGTGGACTGCCCGCGCTGGCGCGAACTGGGAGGCCGATAGGTGAACCCGAACACGCTCTGGGCCTCGGTGGTGTGGGGCGCGATTGGGAGCGGCTTCGCGATTTACGGCAAGAAACAGGGCAAGCCGGTGCCAATGATCGGCGGCTTGGTGATGATTGGCAGCACCTACTTTTGCGAATCCGCGCTGACGATGTCCGTGATCGGCGTCGCGGTGACCGCCGGCATCTGGTGGCTGACGCAACGCGGCGTGGGAGACGGATGAACCGCCGTCAACCTTGGTGGTAGCGGCGATTGAAATCCCGAGCGAGGTAGTGCTCGACGGTCTTGAACTGCTCCAGCCAATGAAGGTATTCCGCCGATTGCTCCTGACCACGCGACTTCAGGTCATCCAGCAGCGCCTGGTAGCCGAACTGGTGATCCTGCAGGAAGGTGAAGTAGAGCTTGTCGTCCCACTCAGAGACTTCATCCGGCAACTCGAAGATGCGGGGGAGATCCATGACGGCTGACACAACGATGAGGTGGTTTGCAGGCGGCCCGCAGGAGCCTTATTCCTTGCGCTTGGGCCGCAGCAGCATGGCCTTCTTGTCGGTGCCCTCGACTTCCACGCTTTGCGTCTCAATGTCCGGATCTTCGCGCAACGCCTGATGCACGACGCGGCGGTCGTAGGCGTTCATCGGCTCCAACTCCACGATGTCGCCCCACTTGCGAACCTTGTCGGCGGCGTCCTTGGCGCGCTTGATGAGCACCTCGCGCGCCTGGGCGCGATAGCCCCCGACATCCACGGTGATGCGCGGGGCCTCGGGGTCGGCATTGAAGCAGATGCGGTTGCTCAAATACTGGAGGTCGCCAAGGATCTGGCCATGCCGGCCGATGAGCCGGTTGGAGTCCGCGCATTGGACATCCAGAAACAGGCCGCCGTCATCGAGCTTCTGCTCAGCGATGGTGGGCTCGAAGCCCATGTGTTTGAGCAGGTCGGTGAGGATGGTTTTGGGTTCGGTGGGCATGGCAGTGGGTGGGGGGACAGGGAAAAGGTTTTGGCTAGCGCTTTTTGGGCTTCTCGGCCGGCGCGGCCGTGGCGGCGGCCCCGTTGCCGAGGGCGGCTTTCTTGTCGTCCTGAATCTTGGTCAGCTTCGTTTGCACGATGGTAAGCACATTCTGCACGGTCCAGTAAAGGGTCAGCGCGGCGCTGAACCGGTAGAGGATGAACACGAACATCATGGGCATATACTTCATGATCTTCTGCTGCATCGGGTCCATGCCCGGCGAAGGCGGCGTAAGCCGGGCCTGATAGAACATGGTCACGGCCATGACGATCGGCAGCGGGTTGATGGGGAAGCCGAACAAGTAGGCCACGGTGTCCTCCTGAGAAAGGTCGTGCGCCCAGAGGAACTCCTGGCCGCGCAGCTCGATGCAGCTTTGCAGCATGGTGTAGAAGCCGATGAAGACGGGGAACTGCACGAGCATCGGGAGACAGCCGGCCATGGGGTTGACCTTGTTCTCGCGGTAGAACTCCATGGTCTTCTGCTGCACCTTGGCCGGGTCGTCCTTGTAGCGCTCCTGGATGAGCTTCATCTGCGGGGCCAGCTCGCTCATGCGCTTCATGGAGCGGGTGCTGATGGCGGTGAGCGGCCAGAACAGCAGCTTGATGATGAGGGTGATGGCGATGATGCACCACGCGTAGTTGAGACCAAACGAGTGGAGCCCGTTCATCGAGACCAGCAGGCCCTTGGCGAAAAAGCCGAAGAAGCCACCGTAGTCCATGATGAGGTCGAGGTTGTTGCCCATCTGCTTCGCATGGCGGGCGAGGGTCTGGTATTCCTTGGGCCCCACAAAGAAGGTGAACTCCCGATGCACGGCGTTGGTGGGACCGGGGAACAAGGTCTGCCCCGGATACACGAACGCGCTCTGAAATCCAAACGGCTTGGCCACCGGAGTATCGCCCTCGGGCACGTCGGCGCGATCGTGGGGCGGCAGGGCAACATGGCGGGTGACCAACTGGGTGGCCGCCTGCTTTGGCACGGCGGTGATGGTGAAGAACTGGTTCTGCGCCGCCGCCCAACGGA
The DNA here is from genome assembly GCA_903863315.1 of uncultured Verrucomicrobiota bacterium. Classification (GTDB taxonomy): domain Bacteria; phylum Verrucomicrobiota; class Verrucomicrobiia; order Limisphaerales; family SXTU01; genus SXTU01. The sequence continues at coordinate 5,029 of CAIPBN010000527.1, forward strand.
TCTTACCATCCACCTTGTGCTCGGTGCGCCGGGTGCCGGGGAAGCAGCCCAGCGTCGCGTTCTCGAACCACGGCTCGCCGATGGAGTCGCTCTTCTCGCCGTCATACCAACTGAGTTTCATCAACGGCCCCTTGTCGAGCGGGTTGATGGGTGTGGCGGTGCCCAGCACCCATTCCTGCGGCGGCAGCGGAATCGCCTCCCCCTTGGTGTTCTCCAGCCAGACGCTCACCTGCAGCAGGTAGTTGGTGCCGGGCGTGAACTGCTTCACGATGCGCAGGCCGCTGGGCAGCAGCTTCTCCGCGCGCAGCCCGTCACCGGATTTCGCCAGGGTGAAGAGACCGTCCCCAAGCACCTGCGAATCGCCCAAGATGGTCATCGCCGCGACGGGGGCCTTGGTGTTGAGCGTCACCACGCGGTTGGGCTCCGTGACCTTGCGGTTGCCCACGATCTTCGGAAACCGCTTCAACTCGGCCACCTTCAAGCCGCCGCCATGCGAGGTGAACGTGTAGCGCACCTCGGGCGTGTCCAGCTCCAGCAGCTTCTCCTCCGCGGCCGGCGCGGTCCACTGCACCGCACCCGGTGCCACGGCGGGCAGCGGAGCGGCGGGCAGGTTGGTGCCGGCGGCCACACTGGGATTCGTCGCCGTGGCCACCGTGTTGGTGGCGGTGACCGCCCGCGGCGGCGCGGGCGGGTAAAGCACTTCGACCAGCTTGAACCAACTGATGATCAGCAGGAAGGCGACGAGCAGGATGGTGATGGATTTGCGGTCCATGAAATGGGTCAGGGAGAAACTGGCGTGTGCGACGAGGCGATCGGGGTGAAGCGCGCTTCAGACGCACTCGGTGAAGCTGAGGCAACTGCCGCCGGCACGGGATCGCACCCGCACCCGCCCCACGGCTGGCACCGGGCCAGCCGTCGCACGGCGAGCCAGCCGCCGCGCAGCGCCCCGTGACGACGGACGGCTTCCATCGCATATACCGAACAGGTGGGCTCAAACCGGCATGCCGCGCCAAACAACAGTGTCAATGCCGGCGAGACCACCCACCGGTAGATCCGGAGGAAGAACAACAGACTGTGCTGGGCGAGGTTCAAAAGTGACGAAAGCTGGAAAAACGCAACCCGGGCGACCCTACGGCTTGAGCAGCCCAGCCGCCCGCAGGGCGCTGAGAAAATCGCGGTCCACATCGGCAAAGGCCTTGTTCGCGATGGAGTTCCGCGCCACGAGCACGACATCCGACGGGGCACGCAACTCGTGCTGATGCAGGCGGAAAGCCTCCCGGAGCAGTCGCTTGGCCCGCGCCCGGACCACCGCATTGCCGATGCCCTTCGAGGCGACCACCCCCAGCCGGGAACGGCCTTGGGGCGGGGGTTCTCCCCAGTTCAACAACAGGCAACCACGGGCCAACCGGCGTCCGCCGGCCTTCAACCGGAAAAAGTCACGCGCCTGCTTGAGCCGCTGGCTGGCCCCAAGCGTCAACCGCGTGGATGCGCCGGCAGGCATGGTTGCATCACACCGGGGTCAGGCGCTTGCGGCCCACCCGGCGGCGGTTGGCGAGCACCTTGCGACCACCCCGGGTGGCCATGCGGGCACGGAATCCGTGCTGGCGCTGGCGGCGAATCTTCGACGGCTGATACTGGCGTTTCATAGGCTTAAATCTGTGCGGCGTCCGTTCCAATCCGTGGCGCACCACGGAGCCCGCCAAAAAGCGGAACGCGCAGGGTAGCGAAGGAAGGGGGGGTGTCAAGCATCGCGCCTGCACTTTGAAGAAGGACGCGCCTCCTCGCCCGCCCCCTGTCGGTGTCGGATGCCTGGCACTTCGCACGAATCCGCTCCAGCGACACCGCTCAAGAAATCTCCGCTCGCGCATTATCCTTGCGTCCTTTTCACTCCAGCCCCGTCAGCAACGGCGATGAAAACAAACACACTGACCGTTCCCCAGGACGCGCACGCGGTGCGTGCCGAAGTCCGCAAGGCCTACGCGGCCGTCGCCCAACGCGCGGCCTGCTGCGAGCCAGGCACCACCTCCGCCTGCTGCGGCGGTGGCGGCCCGCCCGCCGTCGGCGCGGAGAAGCTCGGCTACCGCCCCGAGGAAATCGCCGTCGCACCCGAGGGCGCGGACCTTGGCCTCGGCTGCGGCAACCCGCACGCCCTCGCCTCGCTCCGTCCCGGTGAAACCGTGCTCGACCTGGGCAGCGGTGCAGGCTTCGACTGCTTTCTCGCCGCGCGTGCGGTCGGGCTGACGGGCCGAGTCATCGGCGTGGACATGACCGCTGAGATGGTTCAGCAAGCTCGTGCGAACGCCGCGAAGGCCGGTGTCCGCCAGATCGAATTCCGACTCGGCGAAATCGAGTCGCTCCCCGTGGACACGAACTCCGTGGACGTCATCCTCTCCAACTGCGTCATCAACCTCTCGCCCGACAAGCCGCGCGTCTTCCGTGAAGCCTTCCGTGTGCTCCGGCCCGGCGGCCGCCTCGCCATCGCTGACACCGTCCGCACGGCCGAGTTGCCCGCCGACATCTTCGCCGACCTCGCCGCGCACTGCGGTTGCGTGGCCGGCGCGGCCTCCGTCGAGGAACTGGCGGCGATGCTGCGTGACGCGGGGTTCGTGGACATCCGCATCCAGCCCGTGGACACGAGCCGCGAGTTCATCCACGAATGGCTCCCCGGCAAGAACCCCGGCGACTACGTGCTCTCCGCAAGCATCGAAGGCGTGAAGCCATGAGACACTGCCGCGAGAGGACGCAAAGTGCGCAAAGAAATCTTCCTTTGCGCTCCTTCGCGGCAGTTCCCATCCCATGAGCAACCTCACCGAACAGCTCTGGCACTCGCTCGCCGCCCAGTTGCGCAGCTTCATCATCGGGCGCGTGGGCAATCCCGCCGTCGCGGAGGATGTCTTGCAGGACGTATTCGTGAAGCTGCACGAGAAGCTCCCAGACCTGCGCGACGCGGAGCGCATCGAGGCCTGGGTCTGGCGCATCACGCGCAACGCGCTGGCCGACCATCTCCGCCGCGTGCGTCCGACCGAGGAGCTGCCCGACGACTTGCACGGCGACGAGCGTGAACCGGAGCTGCCCGATTTGAGACCGGCGCTCCGACAATTCCTCGCCGCGCTTCCCGCAGAAGACCGCGAGGCGCTCGAACTCACCGAGCTTCACGGCCTGAAACAGGAGGAGCTCGCCAGCCGCCTCGGTCTCTCGCTCTCCGGCGAGAAGTCCCGCGTCCAGCGCGCCCGCGCCAAGCTGCGTGCGGAGTTCGAGGCGTGCTGCCGGCTGGACTTCGACCAGCGCGGCCGCGTCATCGAGTGCGCCGCGAAGGAGCCGGCCAAAGGCATGTGCGCGTGTGGATAAAAGGGGATTGAGCCGCTTCCCGGCGGCGGCTATCCAGTTTATATGCGCCACTTCAAACTCCCCCTCATCGTAACCGGCATCACTTTGGTCATCGCCCTCATCGCCGGCATCGCCATTGTGACGGTCATCCACCGCGCCAAGATCTCCGACCATGAGAAGAAGGCGCGGGCGGAGAAGCTCGGCGGGGGAGTGGGGGGCGTCGTGCTGCTCATCATCACGCCGTTCTGGCTGATCGGCGCGTCGAAGTTCGGCAAGGAACGCCGCGCCGCCCTCGCTGCGGAGCAGCAGGCCAAGTCGGACGAAGCCTAGGCTTTCGTCCACGACCGCAGAGAGAATCGGCGGCCGGTTAAGCGTCGCGCGCTACATCCCCTTGAACCAGCCTTTGGGGGGCGGAGGCCGCGTCACTGGGCCGGCACGCGCAGCCGCAGGCCGTAAATGTCCGACGGGCCGTGGACCTGGCCACAGTAGAAGACGGTGAACCATTCGTCGCCGCCCAGCGGGGCCATCCACGCGTAGGTGATGTCGCGGCGCTGGCCGAGCGTGCGCGGGAAGCGGACCACCTCGCCCAGGCGTTTCCATTTCAACTCCTTCGCCTCCGCCGTCCACAGCACCACGCGCCCGAGCAGCCCGCCCGGCGTCTTGTCACCGTGCCGCTCGGAGACGAGCGCGTAGAGCCGGCCCGGATGCGCCGGGTCCGTGACGAGGCAGGGCGAGGGCAGGGCAATCCGCCCGGGGTGATCGGTGGCGAGCCCGCGTTCGAGGGTTTGCCAGCTCTTGCCCAAGTCGTCGCTGGTGAACTGCACGTAGTGGTCCGCCGTGTCCTTGGTGCGAACGAGGCCGATGAAGCGGCCAGTGCTGAAGACGAAGGCCGGCTCGACGAGGCCTTGCCGGGTGAAGGCCTGCGGCTTGCCCCACGACTTGCCGCTGTCCGCCGACCACGCGAACCACAGGCCCTGCGTCTGCGTCAGCGAGCCGTTGCGGTAATGCCCGAAGACGGCCAGGCCCTTGCCCGGCACGGCGGGCACTTCGCCGAACACGGAGCCGGTCTGGTTGCGGTCGAGCGTCGCAGTATCCGCCGCCTGCCAGGTGCGGCCGCCGTCCGTGGAGCGCCAGCCGTCCACGGTGTTGGCGGCGCTGGCGCGATAGGCCATCGAGAGCAGCGCGACGGAGCCGTCCTCGGCCACGCCGAGCGCCACGTTGCCAGCGGAGGTGTGCTCGCTCTGGGCGGTGAAGCGCTTGAGGACGTGCGGCGCGCTGAAGGTTTGGCCGCCATTGGTGGAATGCGCCACGGCCGGACTGCCTTCGCCGTGGTTGCCGTGAAAGCGGCCGGCGATGAAGGCGACGACGAGCGTGCCGTCCTGCGCGCGCACAACCTTGGGCCACGAATGGTGCGCCAGCCCGGG
>CAIPBN010000528.1 GCA_903863315.1 uncultured Verrucomicrobiota bacterium
CCTCTTCCATCAAAGCCAGCACGGTCATGTTCCGCCGCAGTAACTCGCCGCGCAGCCCGTCCCAAGTCGTGAAGAACGGGTCGCCGTCCGGGACCAGCTCCCCATAGTCCTCCGCGTGCGTCTCGATAGCCTCCGGTTCGCACAGGATGACGATGGTTTGGTCCGGCAGGTAGTCGAGGAGCGTCCCGAGAACAGTTTTGAGTTCGGAGTTTTGAGTTTTGAGTTGGGGCAGCGCCGTCGCTACCCCTTCACGCGATTCCCCCACTGAACACTTCACCTCTCGCTTGAGCACGCCCAGCTCTCCTGCCGGTGGCAAGACGACTTCCGTCAGCTCTCCACCTTCGCGCGACGCCTGCGTGACCGGGTCGAAGCTGCGCAACGACTCCAGCTCGTCGCCGAAGAACTCCAGCCGCACCGGCCACGGACTCGTCAGCGGGAAAACGTCCACGATGCCGCCGCGCAAAGCCATGTCGCCCTTCGCGGAGACTTGCGCCTCGGAGTCGTAGCCGTTGTCCTCCAGCCACTCGATGAGGTCGAGCGGGTCCACACGGTCGCCGCACCGCAGCGTGCGGGTGCGCTGCGCGAGCATGGCCGGTGGGAAAGTGCGCTGGAGCAAGGCGGTGATGCTGGTCGTGACGAGACGGGAGCTGGGGCGGTGGTGAAGGGCGACCAAAGTTTCCAGCCGCTCGCTGATGACATCTGCGTGCGGCAGTTTGTCCTCGTGCGGCAGCGTTTCCCAAGCGGGGAAGAAGAGGAGCGGAGCGGGACGAGAGGGTAGAGGATGGAGGATAGAGGATAGAGGGGCCGTTGAACTCGCGGCGCTTCCAGATGGCAATCGGCTATTCTCTCTCCTCTCTCCTCTCTCTTCTATCTTCTGCTTCCCTCCCCCCATCCACGTCTCCAAGTCCTGATGCAGAACCTCCTGCGCCTTGAGATTCTCCGCCACGAGCACAATGGGCCGGTTCGGGAACTCCTGATGCAGCCACGCGGCCAGGAACGCATGGCCCGAGCCGGTGATGCCGCCACACGTCAATGCGCCGCCCAACTCCACACGCCGCAGCAGGCCCTGCGCGGCGGGAGCGTGGCGATGACGCGAAAACAGCTCGTCGAACATGCAGTTGAGCCTCACCAGCAAACCGCAGGCTGGCACCGGGAAGAAGCCGGCGTCAAGACGCGGAGCCCGTGATGCCTAGGGCAGACGATGCGAAGCGTCTTCTACTCGTTCCGCTTCAACCGAGCGGCGTAGAAGCCGTCGAAACCCTCGCGGTCGGGGCGCAGGTGAAGTTCCTGCTCCAACGTCCACGTCGTGCCGTGCCCGGCGAGGAAGGCCTGCACTTGCCGCTCGTTTTCGTCCGGCAGCAGGCTGCAGGTGGCATAGACCAGCTTCCCGCCCGGCTTCACGAACTTCGAGTAGTCACTAAGTATGTGCGCCTGCACACGCGTGAGCCGCGCGACTTCCTTCGCCGTCAGCTTCCACTTCAAGTCCGCGTTCCGGCGCAAGGTGCCGAGGCCGGAACACGGCACGTCCAACAGCACCCGGTCGGCGGTCGCGAACAAATCGGTATGCACCTGGTCCTTGTCGAGCACGCCCAGTTCGATGATGGAGATGCTGGCGCGTTTGGCGCGCTCGGCGAGGGCGTGGAGCGGCTTGTCCCGCACATCGAGCGCGAGCAAGCGGCCCTTGTTCCTCATCAACGCCGCGAGATGCAGCGTCTTCCCACCCGCACCGCAACATGCGTCAATCACGACTTGTCCCGGCTCGACTTGGAGCAGCGGCGCGACGTGTTGGGACGCGGCGTCCTGAATCTCGAAGAGGCCGTTGCAGAAGGCGGTCGAGTTGCCGAGCTTGCGACGCTCCTTCAAGCGCAACGCGTCGGGCAGGCCGGGAACTTCGTCGGCTTCGATGCCTTGCAACGCGAGGTCTGCCTTCAACGCGTCGGCGGTCGTGTGGAGC
>CAIPBN010000529.1 GCA_903863315.1 uncultured Verrucomicrobiota bacterium
AACTCCGCCGGCCAAGACACCGACACCGTGGCGGCACCTTTTACCGCTTCATACACCGCTGCTTTTTGAACGGAGGTATGGTTCACGCCGCACGGGTATTTGGGATGAAGATGCTGGTTTCCGTAGCCTTGGCTGGGCTGCTGGCCTCGCTTGCACTGGGCTGCCGACGCAAGCGGGAACCACAAGCGGCACCCGCATCTGAGCCGGTTGCCTCCACGGAAGCCGCTGCTGCGACTCAACCGCCCAAAACAGCGGCACCGCAGGCCCAGCGGGCGGCGGCATCCCCTCCAACTGCCGACTTCTTGCCCACCGCGCCACCCGACGCTTCGTTGCGTCTGCCGGTGCAACGGGAACTCACCGGCGCAATCCACCTATATCAGATGGACCATCAAAAGTTACCGGCAGACTTCGCCACGCTCGTGAGGGAAAGGTATCTGACAGCCCTGCCCAAGCCGCCGCCCGGAAAACGCTTCGCCCTCGACCGTAACCGCCTCCAGGTTGTCATCATGGATTAGCATTGGCCCGAGCGTGCTGGCGACAACTACTCCGCCTCTCCGGTGCTCGCCGACGGAAAGCTGGCGGAGAGCGCGCTGGGCGAAAAGAACCTCGCCTCCTGCGCCGTGACCGATCGCGCGCTCTTCATCCGCTCGGAGAAGAACCTCTATCGCATCGCCGGCACAGGCGTCACCTACTTCTTCTTGAAGAACGGGTTGTTCAGCAAGTTGTTGAGCGGGTTGCCGGGCGCGGGCGGGGCGTTGGTCGTCGTGGTCCCCGCCGGAGCCTTGGGCTGACCGCCGCCGAAAATGCCGCCGAGCGCGCCACCCACGCCCTTCAGTGTTTCACCGGCCTTGCCACCGACAGCCCCGCCCAGCGTGCCCAAGTTGCCGATGACCGCGCTGCCAATGAGCTTCGTCTTATCCACCTTCACATCTGGCGAGCCAATCGTCCCGCGCACGTCCACGAAGTGCGGCAGGCGGCCGAAATCAGAACCGGCGGGGAACTGCGCGCCGGTGAATTTTTTCGCGAAGCTGTTCGGCAACCAGACCTCCACCGGGATGTTCATCGCGGAATTGGTCGTCACCGCTGCAAGCTGGATGTTGCCCTGCGCATCCACGATCACCACCGGGCTGTGCGCCGCGACCTTGGCCAGATTGACGGTGCCGTTGGCGATGTTCGCATCCACCACCACGTAATCGAGCGGCGGGCGCATGATGTCCGGGATGCCCACGATCGGCCCGATGTAGGCCAGCACGCCGGTGGTGAGCGTCTTCAAGAACTTGGCCATGGCCGTCTTCGGCTCGCCGCCAAGCTGGCTCAGTTGGATGATGCCGTTGGTCACGCTGAAGTTCACGTTGCCTTGGAGATTCTTCTGCAGGCTCTCGCCCGTGATACCTGCGCCCCGGATCGCCACCTTTGCCAGCGCCTCGCCCTTGATGGCCCCCTGCGGAATCGCGGCGGCAAAGGTGGTCACCAGCGGCTCCAACTGGATGCGGTCGGTGGCCAGCGCAAGATCATAGGTGTAGCCCGGCACGCCGAGGTTGGCGTCCACGGCCGCGTTGATGCCCGCACCGTTCATCACCAGCGCCAGCGGCTTCACCGTCACACGGTTGTTGTCCACCTTGGCGGCGACCACGATGTTGGAGATGGCGATTTCGCGCAGGAAGAACTTGCCGATGTTCACGTCCAGCGAGGTCTGGCGGAGCGGCAGCTTCATGGCGGGCGGCTCGACGTTCGAGGCGGGCTGCGGGGCGGGCAGGGGCTTCGCGGCCTCGGCCTTTTTCTGCGCGCTGTCGAACAGGTCGTAGAACGGCGTCACGTCCAGCGACTCGGCAGCGACCTTGAAGTTCGCCTGATAGGCGTTCGTGTTCGAGAGGTCGGCGCGGCCCGTGACCACGAGCTGGTTCTTGCCGCGCGGCGTGGGGGAGAGCGCGAGCATGAGCTGCTTCACATCCACCACCTGCTTGGCCATGCCACCATCGAGCACCACTTGGAGAAACAGCGGCGACTCGGGCAGGGTGCCTTTCGGATCGCGGACGAGCAGCTTGTCCACGGTCACATCGGCCTTCACGGCGGAGTCGCCCGCGAGGTCGAACTTCCCGCTGGCGTTGGCGTTGATGGAGACGGTCTGGAGCTGCTTGTCGCCGAGCGCCGTGCCGATAAAGGGCTTGAGCGCGTTCTGGTTCAGGTCGGCGAGCTTGAGCGTGAACTGGCCGCCCTTCTTCGTGTCGAAGTTACCGGTCACGTCGAAGTTGCCGCCGCTGGCCGCGCCCTGCGCGATGTTACCGGCGAGTTTGCGCACGGCGATGAGCATCTGGTTCGTGGCCGGCTGGGAGAAGGAGCCATCCACCGCCACGCGCAGGTCCATCGGCACGGTGGGCAGGGTGTTCTTCGGATCGGTCATGAGGAAACGCGCGACGGACAGATCCGCAGTCAAGGCGCTCTCGCCCTTCGCCGCGAACTTGGCGTTGGCATTGGCGTTGATGGCGACGGAGACGAGCTTCTTGTCGCCGAGCGCGGAGGCGAGCACCGGTCCGAGCAGGGCCTCGTTGAAGTCGGTGAGCTTCACGGTCGCGGCTCCGGCGAGGGCCTTCGAGTCGAAATTGCCCGCCACCTCGAAGGTGCCGCCGGGGCGGCCGTTCGCGCTGAGGGTGCCGGCCAGTTGCTTCAGCGTGACCAGCATCTGGTCCTTGGCGGGCTGGCGCAGGCTGGCCTCGGTGAGCACGCGCAAGTCCAAGGGCACGTTGGGCACGGAACCCTTGGCGTCGGCGAGGTGGAGGCGGGCCACTTGCACATCGGCCTTCACGAGCGACTCGGCGGCGGGGTTGTGGTTCGCGTCCAGCGTGAGGTTGATGCTGCCGCCCAGCAGCTTGATGTCACCCAGCGAGGGCGCGAGCACGGGACGGAGCAGGTTTTCGTTCAGGTTCGCGACCTTCACCGAGGCGGTGCCCGCGGACTTCTTCAAGTCGTAGTTCGCCGCGACCTCCACGGTGCCGGCGGGCTGGCCGGCGTGGGACAAGGTCATGGCGAGCTTGCGCACCACGGCCTGCGCGCTGTTGAGGAAGTCGGCATCCACATCCACCGTGGTCGTGAGGCGGTCGAAGGCATACTTCTCATAACCACCGGTGAAATCCGTGAGGTTCAGCTTGCCGGTGAGGGTTTGCGTCGTGTTGGTCAGCTTGTTCGCGATGGCCACCTGTTGCGCGACGCGGCCCGCGAAGCTGATCTGGCCGCCCGCGACCTTCACCCCGGGCACGGAGACCAGCGAGGCGGCCCGCGTGAGCGACGCAGCGAGTGAGACGCCGAGATTCGCGTTCATGGTGCCGGCATCGAGCTGGCCTGAGGCCATGATATTGGCGAGCGGCTGGCCCTGCTGGGTGGTCTTCGCGTCGAGCAGTTCAAGGTTCACCTGCTTGAAGTCATCCACGGCCGCCTTCAGCGAGACGGTGGCCCCAAGCTGGCTGAACTGGTTGGTGCCGGCGAACGCGGTGAGGCCGGCGACATTCGCGGTCAGGTTCACGCCCAGCTTCTTGCCCATGTTCTGTGCGGCCACCTGCAAGGCGACATCCACGCGGCCGTCGGGCGCGATCTTGCCGATGAACGGCCGCCAGTCGGCCAGGTTCAGGCCGGTGACATTCAGCGAGAACTCGGAGTCGCCGACATTGTTGGCGGCGTTGGTGTTCCAAGCGACGGCGAGGGGCTTGGAGAGCGCGGCGGCGATGAGCGGCTGCTGGTTGCGGAGCGCGCCGAAGTTGAAGGCCTGCACCACTGCGGACTGGCCGGCCAGATCCACGGCGACATTGTAAGTGAGCTTCAAGTCCAGCGGCGGCGTGGCCTGTCCCTGCTGCGTGACGCCAAAGTTGTTCGCAGCGAACTGGCCGACGGCGGTAATAGCCTTGCCGGCTTTGGCCAGGGTGATTTCGTTCGCGAGGGAGATGCTGGTGTTGCCAAAATCCATGCCGAGCTTCGCCCCGACGAGGTTCAACACGTTCTTGTCGAGGCCGGCGATGTCGAGCCTCACGCGGCCTTCCTGCTTCATCACGTCGAGCGGACCGCTGGCGGAGATGGTGGCCAGCGTTTGCTGGCCGCGCGCCACCCGGAGGGCGAGCTGCTTGATCTCCTTCATCGTGAGGTCGAGGTCGAGGGTGGTGGCGAGCCCCTTGCCGTCGGCGAACGCTCCCAGTGCCTGCGACACATCGAGACGCAACGCGCCCTTCACGCCCTGCGGCATCAGGTCGGCTTGGAGGCCGATGTCGAAGGTGGAGCTGAGCTTCGCCGCGAGGGCGTCCGGCGCGGCACTGGCGGAAGCGGACTGCTCGAACTTGAGGTCGGTGCCCAGCGTGAGCTTGAGCGGTTGCCCGTTCTGGATGTTGGCGGCGGTGACGTTCACGCCAGCCAGTTCGGCGAGCAGCCGGGCTCCGGACTTCTCCGTCTTGGTGAACCGGATGGTGGAGTCCTTCACGCTGATGGACTTGATGTTGAGCTGGGGCGGGGCGGAAGGCGACGCGGCGGCGGGCTTGGCGGGCTTGGGCTCCTTCGATTCCGTGGCCTTGACGATGGGGGTGAAGTTGAACGTGCCATCGGGGTTCTGCACCACGTTGATGGTCGCGCCGCTGACGGCGGCCTCCTCGACGGTCATTTTGCCGCCGATGATGTCCATCAGGCTGTAGCGGGCGCGGATTTCCTTCGCCGTGAAGATTGGGTCGCTGCCGGGCACCTGGAGCTTCACTCCGTGCAGCACCACGCTGGAAAACGGGCTGATCTCCGTGTCCTCCACCGTGAGGTCCGCGCCCAGCGCCTTGGCCACGCGCGGCAGGACGACGCCCTTCTGAAACATCGCACTGGTCACCAGAAAATAAGCGACCACGACCAGCGCGCCCAGCACAAGGGCGGCGACGGCCAGTTTCTTGATCAAGCCGGACTTCTTGGCGGCGGGGGCGGCCGGGGTGGCGGAGTTGTCTTCAGTCATAAATAGGGGGCGGCGCGTTTTGCCGCGCCGGGGAACATACGACGGTTGCGGGTTGGGGAAAGCCGAAAGATTGGGCCAACAGGGACGGTTTCCAAGGACCGGAGTAGGCGGCCCGCCCCAAGTGCGCTACCATCCACGCATGCGCGTCTCCATCGTCATCCCCGCCTTCAACGAGGAGAAACTGCTGCCCGCCACGTTGGCGGCGGTGAACCAGGCCCGCGCGGCGTTCACCGCCTATGCGTGGGACAGCGAGGTGGTGGTATGCGACAACAACTCCTCGGATCGAACGGCGGAAATCGCCCGCAGCGCCGGGGCCAGGGTGGTCTTCGAGCCGGTGAACCAAATCGCCCGGGCGCGCAATTCCGGCGCGGCGGCAGCCACCGGTGACTGGCTCATCTTCGTGGACGCCGACTCGCAGCCCAACCGGGAACTGTTTGCGGACGTGCTGGAAACGGTGCGGGCCGGACAGCACCTCGCGGGAGGGAGCACCCTGCGGCTGACGGATGCACCTTGGTGGGCGCAGCCCTTCCTGCACGGCTGGACTGCGGTAAGCCGCTGGTGTCATTGGGCGGCAGGTTCCTTCATTTTTGTGAACGCGGAGGCATTTTGCACCGTGGGCGGATTCAACCAGGCGCTTTACGCCTCCGAGGAAATTGATTTAAGCCAGCGGCTCAACCAGCTCGCCCGGAACCGTGGCCTGCGGCCGATGCTGATTCTTCGTCGTCATCCGTTGCTCACGTCCGGCCGCAAGGCACATCTCTACACACCTTGGGAACACCTGCGGTTCATGGTGAAGGCGGCGTTGACACTGGGACGCTCCCTCAGCCAGCGCGACGCCTGCCCCATCTGGTATGACGGCCGTCGCTAACGGTTCCGGCAGCTCGCTCTAAAAGACTTCCGCCCGCAGGCCGGTCATCTCGCGAACCACCCGGGCGATCCGGGCCAAGCTGCTCAATGGCAGGTGACCGCACGCGGAATTGGCCATTGGCCGAGTCGCTGAGTAAATCTGCACCAACGGCAGGACGGCTCCGGCCAGTCTCAACTCCTTCAGCCGGCTGGCAAACTCTCGAATCTCCGACTCGGGAGGCTCCTTGCCATCCAACAACGGGAACATACTTTGAATGATGACCGGCCGCTTGCGGGCCAAGGCCAAGATGTTGTTCAGCACCTCGGCCAACGGCACTTTGGTCCGGTTCACCTGCTCCGAGTAGGCCTGGGTGCCGCCGTCGAGCTTGGCCCAGACCTCATCCTGACTGGTCAGGCAACGGATGCCCTCGGCCACCGCCGGGCGGTTCAGCCCGGTGGCATTGGTGAGCAGCACGATTTTGAAAAACGGCGGGCTGCACCGGGCCCGCACGTGCAGCACGGCGTGGACTGCGTCCAGAAAAGCGGTTGCTATGGTCGGCTCGCCATCCCCGCTCAGGTTGACCTGCTGCAAGCGGAGCAGATCTGGAGGCACACCCTGGAAGGCCGGCACCGCCGCCAGCCCCCCGGAACGCACCAAGGCCAGCGTCCGCCCCAGCTCTTCCCCCATCACATCCACGTCGAGCGCCGTGGCCACGGGTCCGTTCCGCCGGTCCACCTCGCAGTAAACACAGTCAAAGTTGCACTCACGATCCGGGTTGAGGTTCACCCCCACCGCCAAGCCGCGCGAGCGGGGGGACAGCACCACATACACAAACCGGTTGCCCAGAAAGTTGCGGGGTGCCCCGAAGCCTGGACTCGGACTGCGAACCGCGCGCCGTGCGGCGGGCAACGCCCGAACAGGCTCAACTACGATGGTGTCCATAGCACGGTCTTGGTTGATCAACCCCGAAGGAATTCATGCTCCTCCTCACGCACGACCAGCACCGGACACGGGGCCAGCCGGGCGACGTTCTCCGTCACACTGCCCAGCAGGACATGCTTGATACCGGTATGACCGTGGGTGGAGATGATGATGAGGTCAACATCCAGTTCCTTCGCCGCCGCCGCGATCTCCGAGGCGGGCCGGCCGATGCGCGTTTGTTTGGTCGCAGGCACGGTGTCGCCCACTTCCTCATGCAACAGCTTCTCCATCGCCTTCTCCGCCGCCTCGCGCACCTGGCCCTCCATCAACGGCGAGTCAATCACGCCAAACTCCCCGACGGCGTAGTTGATCTGGGTGACAAAGAGCAGCGTCAGGCTGGCCCCAAACTGCTTGGCGAACGGAATCGCATAGCGCAGGGCCTTGCGCGAGCAATCCGAGAAGTCCACCGGCACGAGTATTTTCTGGATACTGAAGGGCGAGGGGGCGCTGCGCCCGGGCAGGCCGGATTCCTGGGTCCCGAGTTCCACCACCACTCCACCGCTGGCAGGTTTGATCTTCATAGCTCACCTTTCGTTGCCGCGCGAGGCGGCGGGTTGGGGTTCCCTGGTCGCCGACCCGCCGCTCTGCGGGAACCACTCGCAGACCGGGGCGGGAAAAGCTGAACCGCTCTAAAACTCATGGAGCGAACCTAGGAGCCGCCTTCCTGCCGCACTCCACCAGCCTTGGCCAGGGCTGGCTTTGTCTTGCCATCGGACGGGCAATTTGGAATTGGAAATCCTCCGTTGAAATGCGCGGAAGCCGCCATTAGGTTGCGCGCCGTGCTCGACGACCGGGATTACATGCGCGAAGGCTCAAGCCGTGAGCCCTTGCCTTGGTCCGTCAAGCTCCTCATCGCGCTCGTCGTCTGCTTCGCGCTCCAGTGCATCAATGATGTCTATCTGAAGACCAGCGCGGAGGCGTGGCTGGCCATGACCACCCCGGGATTGAAGTCAGGCCATGTCTGGCAACTGCTCACGTTCCAGTTCCTCCATCTGAATTTCTGGCACGTGCTGGGCAATGTCCTCGGGCTCTGGTTCATCGGACGCTGGGTGGAGTTTGCGCTGGGCAAGAAGCGCTTCCTGATCGCCTACCTGTTCACCGGACTGGCCGGCGGCCTCCTCCAGGGCGGATTGATGCTGCTCTTCCCCAACCACTTCGGCCAGGTGGTGTATGGCGCTTCGGCCGGGGTGTCCGGCCTGTTCGCCGTCTTCGCCTGGCTGGAATCGGATTCCGAGATTCGGTGGAATTTCGTCCTGCCCATCAAGGCCCGCACGCTGTTTTGGTTCTACGTGGGGGTGGAGGCGTTTTTCACGGTGGTTCCCAGCGGGCGTGGCGGGTGTGCCGCCCACGCGGCGCATCTCGGCGGGCTGCTCATGGGGATGAAGTTCATCCAATGGGGCTGGCACCGCGACTATGTGCCGCTGCCCTGGGAAACCTGGTTCGCGCGCCAGCCTAGCAAGGCCAGCCGGGCGTCCAGCATGGCCGGCTTTGAATTACGCCGACCTGCCAAGGAGGAGGAACCGCTTTCCGAGGATTTCATCAGCAAGGAAGTGGACCCCATCCTCGACAAGATTTCCGCCCACGGTATCCACAGCCTGACCGAGAAGGAACGGAAGATCTTGGAAAAGGCCCGCACGGTGATGGCGAAACGAAGCTAGACTGAAATCTGTGCCGCGAAAGGGCGCGGAGAACACAGAGGAGGAACTTTCAACGCTCAACATTCAACTCGTGCGCGTCCGCCCTCTGGACGTTGAAAGTTGGAAGTTGAGCGTTGGACGTTTTTTCCTTCGCTGCCTCTTTGTGACCTCTGCGCCCTTTCGCGGCTACAAATACCTCTTCGGAATCTCCGCCCCCGCCACGTAGTTCAGCTTCCCGATGTTGCACATCTGATACACGTTGATGCGGAAGTCCGGGCAGGTGCTCACGAGGCAGTAGGCATCCGACGG
>CAIPBN010000530.1 GCA_903863315.1 uncultured Verrucomicrobiota bacterium
CAACTGATGGAGAAACGGCACTTCCAACCGGTCGGCCAGGAAGCCCCGGCCTTCGAGGGTGCCCAGGAATTTCTCCACCTCGTTCCGAGCCGCGATGAGCACAATCACCGTCTGCATCTCGCTGGGCAGGGTGCTGCGGGCCGGCACGGGCTCGACGCTCCAGACGATCTGGGCCAGCGGCAGCGGGGAAATCTTTTCGAGCGCCAGCTCCACCATGGCGTGCAGCTCGGCCCGCTCGCACTTGGGAAACTGCGCCGCCCGCAGGAAAACGCTGCCCGGCGGCAGCCAGGCGATGTTGAGCCGCGGATTGAACAGCGCGCTCCAGCTCTTGCCGACCAGCCGGGCAGGCAAAGGATCACCCGGCAGGCCGGCCTGCTCGACGTCGAGCTCCGCCTCCCCATCGCCGGCAATGTCAAAGGCCCAGAGCCGCCGCTGGCTGGCGGACAGCTCGAGGACATTGCAGATGTTGGGCGGGGAGGGCTTCACGACTTGGTGATAAACATCGTGCCGGTGTCATCCATCAGTGACTTGAGATGCTCCTCGGTCTGGGTCACCCGCAGGACCTCCTCGATGGTCGTGATGCCCGCCTGCACTTTTTTCCAGCCATCCATGCGCAGCGTCCGCATGCCATCTTGCTGGGCGCGCTGGGCGATGGTGGAGGCCGGCGCGCGGTTCATGATCAGGGGACGCAGCGCCTCAGTGACGAGCAGCAGCTCGTGAATGCCCTGCCGTCCTTGATAACCGAGCATCCGGCAATCCTCGCAGCCGGTTCCGCGCATGAACTTCGTCGTGGCCACCTCGTCCGGCGGGAAGCCGTTCCGCATCAGGTAGGCGCGCTCAACTTGCTGCTCGACCTTGCACTTCGGGCAAATCGTGCGGACCAGACGCTGCGCCATGATGGCCTCCACGGACGACGCCACGAGGAAGGGCTCGATGCCCATGTCAATCAGGCGCGTGAAGGCGCTGGGCGCATCGTTCGTGTGCAAGGTGCTGAAGACCAGATGGCCCGTGAGCGCGGCGCGAATGGCAATCTCGGCGGTTTCCTGATCGCGGATTTCGCCGACCATCACCACGTTCGGGTCTTGCCGGAGGATGTGGCGCAGCCCCATCGCGAACGTCAGCCCGATGTCCGAGCGCACGGCGATCTGGTTGATGCCCTTGAGCTCGTATTCCACCGGCTCCTCGATGGTGATGATGCGCTTGTGGACCGAGTTGATGGAGCTGAGAAACGCGTAGAGCGTCGTGGACTTGCCCGAGCCAGTCGGCCCGGTGACGAGCATGATGCCGTGCGGCTTGTAGATGATGTCGCGGATGGCCGTCTCCTCGGTGGGCGTGAAACCGAGCTTGTCGAGGCTGAGGAAGATTTTCCCGCGCAACAGAAGGCGCAGCGAGACGCTCTCGCCATAGACCGTCGGCACGGTGGAAACGCGGATGTCGATTTCCTCGCCTTTGATGCGGACGTTGATACGGCCATCCTGTGGCAAGCGCTTCTCGGCGATGTTCATGCCGGACATCACCTTGATGCGCGAGATGATGGCGGCCTGGAAGCGCTTGAGCTGCGGCGGCAGCGGAATCTGGTGCAGGATGCCGTCAATCCGGTTGCGGATGCGCAGCTCATCCTCCGCCGGCTCGAAGTGAATGTCCGTGGCGCGCGCCTTGAACGCCTCCCAGACAATCTGGTTCACGAACTTGATGACGCTCGCCTCCTGATCGCCCTCGGTGATCTCCTTGTCCGTGGCCAGTTCCAGCTCCAGCGGATCGTCCTCGGCCATCTGGTCCAAGGTCTCGGCTCCGACGCCAAAATACTTCTTCAACGCCTTCTCAATCTCTGCGCGGGGCGCGAGGGCAAACTGGACCGGACAGCGGGCATCAAACTGCACCGCGTTGATCAAGGCGGTGTCAAACGGGTTGCAAACCGCCACCTGCAACACGCCTTCCACGAAGCTGGTGGGAATGACGAGATGCTGGAAGGCGACCTTCGTGGAGATGCGTCCGCGCGCCTCGGCCGGGATGTCGAGCACCTTGAGGTTGATGAACGGCCAGCTCAAGGCCGCCGCCAGCCGCTCCAGAAACACTTCCTCGCTCAACCCGGCCTCCCGAGCCATGAACGCAATCAGCGGCTCCCCGGAACCGGCGTCCACCGCCGCCCGCCAGAGCTTGGACCACTCGTCAAACTGCTCCGGCGTGGCCAGTGCGGCGCGGGCAAAGACGTTCTTGATGGAGACAAAGGCCATTCAGCAACAGAGACTTGAACGGCGAGGCTAGGAGAAAGTTGCGGCCGGGGCAAAGAAATTGGCGGCCCGGCATGGGCATCGGACGCCTCCCGGCACTGTCAGACCCGCCCTCACCAGCGGTTGCGGGAGGCACTGACAGCACAGGCAGCGGTTACTTGGCCACCGGCACGGCGACGATCTCCCGCTGGCCCTCGCGGGCGAGCTGGCGGACGTAGTCGCTGAGGATGTTCATCGTCTCGCGGAGATAAACATCGATCACGGCCTTGCCGGCGTCGGTGTCCGGCGGTTCCTCGTCGTGATCACCGGGCTGCTTGTCGGCGTCGGGCGGAGACTTGGCCGCCTTGGCATCCGCCTTGGGTTTCGGCGGCTGGACCGCGACGAGCGGCAGGTTCTTGTCCACCGTCTCCGTCTTCACGAGGAATACCTTGCTCGCTTCCGCCGGGCGGGCGTCGCGCTCCTTCTTGCGCGCCTCGGCGCGGGCTTCCGCCTCCTTCTTTTCCTGGATGCGCTTCTGCTCGTTGAGCGAGATGTGCTTGTCGGCGCGCTGCTTCTTCACCAGCTCGATGTCCTCCATGATGTAGGCGAAATCGCGATCCTTGGCGAGGCGGTCCGTGGAGGTCTTCCGCAGCGTCTCCAGCCCTCCGTTGATGCGGTCCACGCGCTGATATTTGGCCGGCTGGATGGCGTCCGCGTCCAGCACGTTGGGCAGGTAGGCCTCACCGGTTTCCAAGAAGTCCAGCACACTGGGCAGGATGATGTCCGGCGTCACGCCGTGCTTCTGCGTGGTGCCACCGGCGATGCGGTAGAACTTGGAGATGGTGAACTTGAGCTGGCCGGGGTCGGTCACCTGCCTTTTGCCCATCCACTGTTCCAGCGGGTAAAGCGTCTGCACCGTGCCCTTGCCGTGCGTGGCTTGGTCACCCACCACGATGGCCCGGCCGTAGTCCTGAAGCGCCGCCGCCACGATCTCGGAAGCCGAGGCGCTGTGATGACCCACGGCGATGATGAGCGGACCATCGTAGCTCACGCGGGCATTCTCGTCCTCCAACACGTCCACCTGCTTGGGGTTGCGGACCTGCACGACGGGGCCGCGCTTGATGAAGAGCCCGGCCAGCTCCACCGCCTCGTTGAGCAGCCCGCCACCATTGCGGCGCAGATCAAGGATGACGCCGGCGACCTTTTCCTGCTGCAACCGCGTCAGGAGCTTTTCCACGTCGGCCGCGCACTTTTGATAGAACTGCGGCAGATCAATCACGCCCAGGCGCTGCTTTTTCCCGTCCGGCGTGACGTGGTCCACGATGCGGGCGAAGGCGTATTGCTCGGTGAGCTTGATCTCGTCGCGGACCAGCCGTATGACCCGGCGCTCGGAGTCGCTGACCGCGTCCACCGGGACAATGGTAAGCCGCACCTCGGTGCCTTTTTTGCCACGGATCATGTCCACGACCTCGCCGAGCTTCATGTCGAGGCAGTCCACCGGCTCGGCCTCGCCCTGAGCCACGGCGACGATCTTGTCCTTGGGCTTGAGCTTCTTGCTCAGCTCAGCGGGACCGCCCGGGGTGAGATTCACGATCTCGGTGTAGCCCTCATCATCCTGCCGAAGCTGGGCGCCGATGCCGTTGAGCTTGAGCTTCACATTGTGGATGTCGAAATTCTTGGCATCCGCCGGAGCC
>CAIPBN010000531.1 GCA_903863315.1 uncultured Verrucomicrobiota bacterium
AGTGCTCGAAGACGGCAATGTCGGTGACGCTGTTGTATTTGGTGACGCCGATGTTGTAGGCGAATTGGCGGACGGCGCTGGCGGGGATGCCGCGGCGACGCAGGCCGCTGATGGTCGGCAGGCGCGGGTCGTCCCAGCCGGTGACGACCTTGTCGTTCACGAGCGCGATGAGCTTGCGCTTGGAGACAATCATGTAGCTCGGGATGAGCTTGGCGAACTCGTATTGGTGCGGCAGCGCGCGCGGGAGGTCGAGCGACTCCAAGATCCAGTCATAGAGCGGACGATGAACTTCAAACTCCAGCGTGCAGATGCTGTGCGTGATGCCTTCGAGGTAGTCGCTCAGGCAGTGCGCGAAGTCATACATCGGGTAGATGCACCACTTGCCGCCGGTGTGGTGATGCTCGGCGTGGCGGATGCGGTAGAGGAGCGGGTCGCGCAGCCAGATGTTCGGCGCGGCCACGTCAATCTTCGCACGCAGCACGCGCGTGCCGTCGGGGAACTGGCCGGCCTTCATGCGGGCGAAGAGGTCGAGGTTCTCGGCGACGGAGCGGTCGCGGAACGGCGAGGGCTTTGCGGTGCGGCGGTATTCGTCGGTGTCCTCGGGCGAGAGGTCGCAGACGAAGGCCTTGCCCTTCTCGATGAGCAGGACGGCGTAGGCGTGGATTTGGTCGAAGTAGTCGGAAGCGTAGAAGGGTTCGACCGAGGTTGAGAGTTGAGAGTTGAGAGTTGAGGGGCTGAGGTGGAAGTCCGGCTTGCCGTTGACGGTCTGTGTGGCGGGCGTTGCGCCTTTGGGCTTGAGACCGAGCTTGTCGTCCGCCCAGCCAGCGATGAGCCAGTTCACGTCGGCTTGGATGCTCTCGACATACTCGATCTCCTCCTTCGCCGGGTTGGTGTCGTCCATGCGCAGGTTGCACACGCCGCCGAACTCACGAGCGATGCCGAAGTTCAGGCAGATGCTCTTGGCGTGGCCGATGTGCAGATAACCGTTCGGCTCGGGAGGGAAGCGCGTGTGGATGCGCGGGTAGCGCCCTTCCGCAACGTGCTTGGCGACGATGTCGCGGATGAAGTCGCTCGGGGCGGGCGTGGGCGTGGCAGATGCGTCTTGGTTGCTCATTCGATGCGGGCAGGACGGTAGCAAAGCTGTTCCGCACGGAGAAAGAGGTTTCCTGAACACTTTGCTGCCCGACGCTCACCGAAACCAAGGCTCGACGCTCCGCTGCCCTGCGCTAAACTAGCCTCGTCATGTCAACGATTGCGCCCGCCGCTCCGCCGCAGAAGATCAACCTCCGCCGCCCCGACATCATGTCTGCGGTGCAGGCCCAGGTGGAGTCGCACTATCGGAGCACGCTGGTCGAGCGCATCCGCGCCAGCGGCAACCAACTCGCCGCCCCCGGCCTGACCATCAAGCTCGCGAAGGAGTTCGGCTTTTGCTACGGCGTCGAGCGCGCGATTGACCTCGCCTACGCGGCCCGCCGCTCGTTCCCGCCCGAGAAGCCCATCTACCTGCTGGGCGAAATCATCCACAACCCGGAGGTCAACGACCAGATTCGCAACCTCGGCATCCGCATGCTCGCGAACAAGCCGACGGATGTGGAACTCGCCGTCTTGCAGCGCGAGGACGTGGTCATCATCCCGGCCTTCGGCACCGAGGTCGCCACGCGGCGCAAGCTGGAGGAGAAGGGCTGCCTGCTCGTGGACACCACCTGCGGCGACGTGATGAGCGTGTGGAAGCGCGTCCGCCAATACTCAAAGGAGAGCGTCACCAGCATCATTCA
This sequence comes from uncultured Verrucomicrobiota bacterium, assembly GCA_903863315.1. Taxonomy (GTDB): domain Bacteria; phylum Verrucomicrobiota; class Verrucomicrobiia; order Limisphaerales; family SXTU01; genus SXTU01. The sequence goes on from CAIPBN010000531.1 coordinate 1,776, forward strand.
CGGCAAGGCCAAGCACGAGGAAACCAAGGCCACGACCTCGCAGGCCACGGCCTACGGTGCAGGCCACTATCTCGTCGTGTTCAACCTCGCGGAGACAGATTACGTTTGCGACTACATCCAGCGCGGCGGAGACAAGGCGGAGTTTCTGGAGAAATTCAAGGGCGCGCATTCACCTGGCTTCGACCCCGACCTGCATCTGGTGGCGGTGGGCGTGGCGAACCAGACCACGATGTTGCGCGGCGAGACCGAGGAGGTGCAGCGCCGCTTCAAGGCCGCGATGGAAAAGAAATACGGCACTCAGAAGCTTGATGAGCACTTCCGCTTCTTCGACACCATCTGTGGCGCGACGCAGGACCGGCAGGACGCACTGGAGAAGCTGTTGCAGACGAAGCTCGACCTGCTGCTGGTGGTGGGTGGCTACAACTCGTCGAACACCTCGCACCTCGCCGAGATGGGCGAGAAGGTGCTGCCGACCTACTTCATCAAGAACGCCGCGAAGATGGAGTCCGCCGCGCTCATCCGGCACTGGAACCAACACACGCACGTCGAGGAGACGACGCCCAACTGGCTGCCCGCCGGCACCATCACCGTGGGCATCACCGCCGGCGCGAGCTGCCCAAACAACTTGATCGAGGACACGATTCGGCGGCTGTTCGAGCTGCGCGGGATTGCGGTGCAAGAGTTGCTGGCGAACTGAGGGGAACGGGCGGGGGCTTTGTGAAGGCACCAACCAAACAGAAACTCGCAGGCAATTCGTTGAGGTTCTCCGCTCGGCTGCTGTTCCAGTTCCGTTTTGTTGCGGAGGACGCTCCCAAGCGGCGGATCTGTGAAGAACGCATTATCACTTTCAAAGCAGCACACGCCCGAGCGGCCTTATCCGAAGCAAAGCGGCGCGGGAGGGCGGCACGGCTAACCTACAAGAGCACACGAGGCGACCGTATTGTCTTCGAGTTGGTGGGAGTGATGGAACTGTTGTGCCTCGACCCGGTGTGCGACCCGGATGAGGTTTGGTTTCGCATTGTGGAACGAGTCACTCCAATGGAGCGGCGCAAGGCACTGATTCCTCCCGAACATCAGCTCAACGCCGTGCGCTTCGCCTGATTTCATGCCCTGCACGCGCCAAGAACTCGAAGCCCGCGAGCGGCAGTTCCTCGCGCCGTTCGCCCAGTTCTCCGCCGAGACGCGCGGGCGCAAGCACCCGGAAGCGCAACCCGAATGGCGCACGCACTACCAGCGCGACCGCGACCGCATCATCCACTCGCGTGCGTTCCGCCGACTGGAATACAAGACGCAGGTCTTCCTCAGCGGCACCGGCGACCACCTCCGCACTCGGCTCACGCACACAATGGAGGTGGCTGGCATCGCCCGGAACATCGCACGCGCACTGCGGCTCAACGAGGATTTGACCGAAGCCATCGCGCTTGCGCACGACCTCGGCCATTCGCCCTTCGGCCATGCGGGCGAGGAGACGCTTGACCGACTGATGCGCAAGCACGGCGGCTTCGAGCACAACCGCCAGAGCCTGCGCGTCGTCGAGCAACTGGAGCAGAAGTATCCCGGTTTCCCCGGACTGAACCTGACGTGGGAGGTGCGCGAGGGCCTCGTGAAGCACTACTCCGCCTACGACCATCCGAGCAAGCGCCCCGGCTTCGATGCAAAGTCTTCCTCCCTCGAAGCGCAGGTCGCGAACCTCGCTGACGAAATCGCCTACTACAGTCACGACCTTGACGATGGTCTGGATGCTGGCTTGCTCTCCGAGTCAAAACTTCGACGGGACGTGAAGCTCTGGGCCGGAGCTGCGCGGCGGACTAAGCGCGAACACGGCGAGCTGCCCGACGAATGCCGCCGTTACTTCATCATCCGCTGCCTGATTGATGACCATGTGCGGGATGTCGTGACCACGAGCGAAAAACTGATCGCCGCCAGCGGCGTGAACTCGGCCGACGCCGTCCGCCTTCACCCCAGGCCACTCATCCGCTACAGCGACACCCGGCGGAAGCTGAATTTGGAGCTCCGCAAGTATCTCTATCAAAACCTTTATTACAGCGACGCCGTCCACGAGCCGCACGTGCGGGCCACCCAGATGCTGAAGGATTTGTTTCATCACCTGCTGAAGCACCGCCGGGAAAGCGATCCGCTGACCCGGCAATGGGCACGGAAGGAAGGCTGGCCGCGTGCGGTGTGCGATTATCTTGCCGGGATGACCGACCGATATGCCATCGCGGAGCACCGGCGCCTGCTCGGCCCCGGCTAGCAGGAGAACATCTTGTGCGCGCCCTGAAAGCCGCCAAGCGCGTGCTCGCCTTGGGGCGTGATCTCGAAGAAAGGCTGCAGCTCGGTTGCGGCAGCCTCGCTCAAAAGACAGAACTGCTGCAAGGCCCCGCACACCTTTTCCATGCGGAAAACAAAGTTCACCTGCGGGCCAATCAGGTTGTCCTCGCCTTGCTGCAAGGAGCCGTCCAGCCGCACCTGCCCATAGTGCAGGACGATCCGGAACTGCATCGGCGTGGCGGCCTGCAACGCGCGCAGGGAGTTGATCGTGGCTGCGATGGCCTCGGGCTTGGTGATGTCCATCGGCCAGTAGGCGAGATAGCCATCGCCAAGATACTTGTTGATGTGTCCCTGCGTCTTCTCGATGCCCTGCTTGCACGCCAGCACCCATTTGCCGACCATTTGCGCCAGTTCATCCTGCGGCATCGACTGGCTCATCTTGGTGAAATGGCAGATGTCGGCCACGAGCAGCCAGCACATCCCCGACTTCGCCGTTTGCTGGGCGGCGGCAATGGTCATCATCGCCTCCTCGCCCTCGGCGTTCTCCGGCTCACTGGCACGAAAAACCAGGCTGGTGGTGGAAATCTGGATGCGGTCGTTGTCCTTGAGCTGCGCGGGCATGCGCATGCGCTGGCCGTTGAGAATGGTGCCGTTTCGGCTGCCAAGGTCCACGAGGTAGTAACCGCCATCGCCCTGTGCATGAATG
>CAIPBN010000532.1 GCA_903863315.1 uncultured Verrucomicrobiota bacterium
CCGCTTCGAGGCTGCCGAGGCGCTGGCCAAGCTGAACAAGTCCGATGTCCCGACGGAGCTGCTGGCCGGCATCAAGCGTGCGCCGGTCGGTCAAGCTGCGGTGCTCGCAGATCTCTCCAAGCTGCTCGTGACGCAAAAGCCGGAGGATCTGAAAAAGAGCCAGCCCGCGTTGGAGGCGCTCGCCGGCGGCGATGGTCCGGAGGCCGCCCGACAGGCGGCGTTTGCCGCGCTCGTCGGCATCCAGCCGGCGGATGCGCTGTGGAGCTTCGCCCAGGGCAAGCCCGGCGCGCTGGCACAACTGGTTGCCGGATTGCCGCTCGTGCAGGACGGGGCCAAGCGTGCGGCATTCGCCAGCAAGGTGCTGCCGTTGCTCGTTGCCGGAGGCGATGCCGCCACCCGCAAGGCGGCCATCGTCGCCTCAGCCAAACTTCCCGGCAGCGAAGCCGCTGCCTTCAGCGCGCTGGCCAAGTTGATTTCCGCCGGCACCGACACTCCGACCATCGCCCGCGCCATGCTTGCCCTGCCACGCGAGAGCTGGCCGGCCGATGGGCTGAAGGCGACGGCTGACGCCTTGCTGGAACAGGCCAAGAAAGTTCCCGTGGCGGACCGCGTGCAGAATGACTTCCTCGACGTGCAGCAATTGGGTTACCAGCTCGCCGCGAAGCTGCCCAAGGAACTCAGCCTGCCGGTGCGCAAATCCTTCTCCACGCTGGGCGTGAACGTCATCCGCCTCGGCACGCTGCATGAGCAGATGTTCTTCGACAAAATCCAGCTCGTCGCCGAGGCCGGCAAACCCGTGGAGCTTGTGTTTCACAACTCCGACGCGATGCAGCACAACTGGTTGCTGGCGCAGGTCGGCGCGGCGGATGAAATCGGCCTTGCTGCCGAGAAGCTGCCGCCCCAGCCGGACAGCCAAGGCCGGCTCTATGTGCCCGCGTCGCCGAAAGTCTTGCAGGCTTCGAAGATGCTGAATCCCAACGACACGCTGCGGCTGCGCTTCGATGCGCCGAAGGAAGTGGGCGACTACCCCTTCCTCTGCACGTATCCGGGCCACTCGCAGCGGATGCGCGGCATCCTGAAGGTCGTTAAGGATCTGGATGAGTATCTAGCCCAAGGCCACACCGAGCCCGCCGCACCGGTCATCACCGAGTGGAAGCTCGCGGACCTGGAGCCCGAGCTGGCCAAGCTGGGCAAAGGCCGCAACTTCGCCAAGGGCAAGGAACTGTTCACCACGGTGGGCTGCATCGGCTGCCACAAAATCGGCGCGGACGGCGTGCTGTGGGGGCCGGAGCTGACCGCAGTGGCCGCCAAATACAAAGGCGACTCCAAGGCCGTGCTGGCTGAAATTCTCGAACCGTCCAAAAACCTCGAACCGCGCTACCGTCCGTTTGAGTTCACCGTCGGCAACGACGATCCCTTCACCGGCTTTGTGCTGAAGGAGGAGGCGGACACGCTGACGGTGCAGACCGGCCCCGGTGAAACGATGGTGAAGAAGTTCGCGAAAAAGGACATCAAGGCCCAGCCGCAGAGCAATTCCATCATGCCTCCGGGCTTGTTGAACCTGCTGAACAAGGAGCAAATCCTCGACCTGCTGGCCTTCCTCCAGGCCGGTGGCGATGCCAAACACGCGGCGTTCAAGCCATAGCTGACTCACCTTTGTGCCGGCGGCCATCCAAGCGGTGACTTTCGATGTCGGCGGCACGCTCATCGAGCCTTGGCCGTCGGTCGGCCATATTTACGCGGAAGTGGCGGAGCAGTTTGGCGTGCGCGGTGCCTCGCCTGAGCGGCTGACCGGCCAGTTCCTCGCGGCGTGGACTGTCCGAAGTGATTTCGACTATTCGCGGTCGGCGTGGCTCGCATTGGTGGAGCATTCTTTTGCCGGCCTTGCGGAACCGCTGCCGACGGGATGTTTTGAAGCCATCTACGACCGGTTCGCGGAGCCGGATGCCTGGCGAATTTTCCCCGATGTGCTCCCGGCCTTGGAGGATTTGGCCAGGCGCGGTGTGCGGTGCGCGGCGATTTCCAATTGGGACGAACGGCTGGAACCGCTCTTGGAGCGGTTGGGGCTGCGACGCCACTTTGAATGCGTGGTGGCCTCCTGGTCGGTCCGTTGCCCCAAACCGCATGCCGCGATTTTTCAACACGCGCTGAGGCAGCTCAACCTTCCCGCGGAAGCTGTGC
>CAIPBN010000533.1 GCA_903863315.1 uncultured Verrucomicrobiota bacterium
ATGGATGTGCAAATGCCCGAAATGGATGGCCTGGAGGCCACCCGGCGCATCCGCGAGTTCGAGAAAATGCCCGACATGGCCCGGGCGACGAAGCGCATCGTCATCATCGCCATGACCGCCAACGCGATGGTCGGCGACCGTGACCGGTGCATCGCCGCCGGGATGGACGATTACCTGCCCAAGCCCGTTCGCCCCGACGCCTTGCGTGCCATGATTGAGAAATGGGGCAAGCTCAGCCTCCGTTCCTCGCAACCTGCTCCCGAAGCCCCAACTCCAGCCCCTGCCTCTGAAGCGCAGAAGCCTGAGCCGACTGTCACGTCGCGCGAGCCGGCCATGCCTGCCCACCTGCCTGCCATGAACCCACCCCCAAACCAGCCTCCGCCCGCCGTTGAACTGCCGCCTCCTGTTGACTTGGATCGGCTGACCGATCTGGCCGGTGGCGAGGAAGGCCTGGTCGAGTTGGTGGAACTTTATCTCACCCAGACGGCCGGTCAGATTGCCAGCATCCGCACGGCGATTGCGGAAGGGCAGGTCGCCGAAGTCCGGCGGATTGCACACAGCGCTGCGGGAGCCAATGCCACGTGTGGCATGCAGGGCGTGGTAGCCTCCTTGCGGTCGCTCGAACGGATGGGGGAGAGCGGGGACATCACTGAAGCCCCGGCGCACATCGAGGCGGTGAGCCAGGAGTTTGATCGCATCAAGGCCTTCCTGGAACAGCACACCAAGCGCTGAGGCGGGTGGGTCCGCAGGTTGGTTTACCCCAATGAAGAAGCTCCTGATAATCGAAGACGATCGCATCATCGCCAGCATCTATTCCAAGAAATTTGCGGTCGAAGGTTTCAACGTCGAGGTAGCCGAGGATGGTCAGGTCGGACTGGACAGCATATGCAGTTCGCGGCCGGACATCGTCCTGCTGGATCTGATGCTGCCCAAGCTCACTGGCTTGGAGATTCTGACGCGGGTCCGGGCGATGCCGGAATTTGAGCGGCTGCCCATCATCGTCTTCTCCAACGCCTACATGACCTCGGTCATCGACGCCGCTTGGAAGGCGGGGGCAACCGCGGTGCTGACCAAGGCCAACACCAGCCCGAAGATGTTGACCGAGGCCATCCATGACCTGCTGGCCAAGGCGGACGCGGCCACCGCCCGCACGGCCACCGCGGCTCCAGCGGCTGCCAAGGCCCCGGCCCCGGCGGCGACTGTCCCCGACGACGTCGAATTTCAGGCTACCCAACGCCGGCAGTTCATCGCGAGCATTCCGCAGTTCAACCAGGGAATCAGGGACCTTCACCAGACCTTCCTCAAGACCGAGGACCGCACGCAAAAGTGTGCCATGGTGGGCGAGCTCTACCGGCACATCCACGTGCTGACCGGCAGCTCGGGTTTGGTGGGGGCGGACATCATTGCGCGCATCTCCGCCGCCTACGAGGCGCTGCTCAAGGAGATGCACGACAAGCCTGGCAACATCAACGTCTCCACCACGCGCACCTCCACCCAGACGCTGCTGTTCATCTCCGCCTTGCTGGAGCGCGCGGCCCAACTGCCGCCGCTTGCTGCATTTGACCCCGTGGTTCTGGCCGTGGATGACGAGGATCTCTCGCGGCGGGCCGTGATGGCCTCGCTGGAAAGGGCCGGGGTGCGCGGCGTGGCCTGCGAGAACGGAGGCGCGGCGCTTGAGCGGGCCCGGGCCACGCACTTCGATTTGGTGGTTCTGGACGTGGACATGCCCGGCATGAACGGCTACGAGCTTTGCACCAAGCTGCGCGCGCAACCTGATTATCGGGACACGCCCGTCATCTTTGTCACCGGCCTGAGCGATTTTCAAAGCCGCGCCCGGTCCACGCTGAGCGGCGCGAACGACCTCATCGCCAAGCCGTTCGTGTTCGTGGAGCTCAGCGTGAAAGTGCTCAGCTACCTGCTCAAGGGGCGCCTAGCAGCGCAGCGCATTTTGTGACGTCGTCCGGTGCTTTGACTTAACCCGGCCAACTCATTAGCGTCCGCGCATGGAAGCCCTGCACGCGCCCTGGCGCATCCAATACATCCTCGGCCCCAAGCAGTCCACGGGGGATGGGTGCTCGATCTTCACCGCCATCGCCCAGTCCGGGGACGACGTGGCCAACCACGTGATCACCCGCGCCCGGACATCCTACGCCGTGCTGAACAGCTTTCCCTACAACGCCGGCCATGTGCTGGTGTGCCCCTACCGGCAGGTGGCGGACTTGCCGGACCTGACCGACGAGGAGGCGTTGGAAATGCAACAACTGCTGGGTCGCGTCCAGACCGCCATTCGCAAGGTCATGCGGCCCGACGGCTTCAACATCGGGCTGAACCTGGGCAAGGTCGCCGGGGCGGGGATTGTCGAGCACCTGCACTGGCACATCGTGCCGCGCTGGTTTGGCGACACCAATTTCATGCCGGTGACCGGCAGCACGGCGGTCCTTCCGGAGGCCCTGGCGGACACGGCGGCCAAGCTCCGCGCCGCGCTGGCGGAGAATGTGTGATGCCATGATTGCCGAAACCCTCCATTACGAGAACGCCCGGTTCGCTCAGCAGTTGTTCCACAACGATCCCCGGAACCTCAAGGCCATCGAGACACAACTGGGCGTGCTGGTCACGGCGCGCGACACCTGGCTCCGGCTGGAAGGTCCGGCCGAGGCCGTGGAGCGGGTGCGGCATCTGTTCCAGCAGATGGAGGCCACGCTCAAGGCCGGCTCGGGGATCAGCCAGCGTGATTTCGCCGCCGCGTTGGAGGTGGTGAAACACGAGGGCGTCGCCGCGCTCCAGAGCCTGCACACCGAGCGCATCCAGACTTCGCAACGCAAGAGCACGGTGCTGCCCAAGACCACCGGCCAGAAGAAGTATGTGCAGGCCATCCGCACCCACGATGTGACGCTGGGGGTCGGTCCTGCCGGCACGGGCAAGACGTATCTTGCGATGGCGATGGCCGTCTCCGCGCTGCGGGAAGGCACGGTCTCGCGCATTATCCTCACGCGGCCGGCGGTGGAGGCCGGCGAGGCGCTGGGTTTTCTGCCCGGTGATTTGCACGAGAAGCTCACGCCCTACCTGCGCCCGCTCTATGACGCCTTGCACGACATGCTGCCGGGCGAGGAGATCGAGAAGCACATGGAGCGCGGGGTCATCGAGGTGGCGCCACTGGCCTACATGCGCGGGCGCACGCTCAACAACGCGTTCATCGTGCTGGATGAGGCGCAGAACACGACGCCGGAGCAGATGCTCATGTTCCTCACGCGGCTGGGGTTCAACTCCAAGGCCGTTGTCACGGGCGATCCGACGCAGACCGACTTGCCGGGACACAAGACCTCCGGCCTGCGCGAGGCGGTGCGCGTGCTCCACGGGGTTGACGGCATTGCGATCATCGAGTTCTCCCGGCGGGACATCGTGCGGCATCCGCTGGTGCAGCGCATCATCGTGGCCTACGAGGAACATCGTGGGAAGGCGATGAGCGGCGAGGGCGGCGGAAAACGGAAAGCGTGAAACATCAGATGGCAGCCGTCCGCCCAGCACCCCTTACGTTTTACGCTTCACGTTTTACGCTCCAGCTCCGCAACCGCCAGCGCGACCGCCGCCTCAGCCTCCCCTTCCTCCGCCGCATCCTCCGCCATGTCCTCACGGAGCAATTGCGCGTCCCCGCTGCCGAACTTTGCTTCCACTTCGTCAGCGCCCCGGAGATGGCGCGGGTGAACTGGCAGTTCCTCCAACACGAGGGTTCCACGGACGTCATCACCTTTGATTATTCGCAACCGGCAAGCCCCTCCCCAGACGCCAGACGCCAGACGCCATCCCCGATCTCCGGCGAAGCTTTCATCTGCGTGGCCGACGCGGTGAAGCAGGCGGGCGAGTTCAAGACCACTTGGCAGAGCGAGGTCGTTCGCTACGCCGTCCACGCGGTGCTGCATCTGCGCGGCTATGATGACTTGCAACCCGCGAAACGCCGCGTGATGAAGCGCGAGGAGAACCGGCTCATGCGCGAGCTGGTGAAGCGATTTGATCTTCGTGAAGTGGAGCGGACTGCCCGCGAAACCCGCAAATGAACGTGAAGCAGGCAGGAAACCAACTTTTCCTTCGCGTCCATTCGCTTGTTTCGTGGGCCATTCCTTGAACTCCGTCTCGACCAGCGGCCTCATCCTGCGCACCCGTCCGTTGACGGAGACGAGCCTCATTGTTCACTGGCTTACCCCAGACTTGGGCCGGGTAGCGACCGTGGCCAAGGGCGCGCGCCGTCCCAACTCCGTCTTTCGCGGCAAGCTCGACCTGTTTTACGAGGCGGATTTCAGTTTCGCCCGCAGCCGGCACTCCGAACTGCACACGCTCCGCGAAGTCAGCCTGCGCCGGACGCATGTGCGGCTGCGCGAGGATCTGCATGCGCTCCAGCAGGCGGCGTATTGCACCGCTTTGCTGGAGCAGACCACGGAGACAGAAACGCCGCTGGCGGGCCTCCATGCGCTCTTTCAGTCAGTGCTGGAGGAGATCGCCCGTGGCGCAAGTGAACCGCGCACGGTGCTGGCCTTCGAGATCCGGCTGCTGTGTGAGCTGGGCCAGCAACCGGATTTGGATGAGGCCAAACTCAGCCCTGGCAGCCGGCAGATTTACAACCGGCTGGAGACGGAGGAATGGTCCGCTCTGGGGCTCTTGAAGCTGAGCTCCGGGCAGGAGGCCGAGCTGCGCCAGTTCCTGCACGGCTTTCTCATTTACCATCTCGGCAAAATTCCGAAGGGCAGGGGCGAGGCGCTGGCCTCACAGCGGTAGCCGACCTGTTTGGCGAGGCGGCAAACCTGAAGGCTTGGTGCCGAGTCACGAGATGTTGAAGTCCGGCCCCAGATAGATTTCACGGGCTTTCGGATCGTTGGCGAGAAATTCAGCGGAGCCTTCCAGCAGCACTTGCCCTTTGACGATGATGTAGCCCCGGTCGATGAGCTTGAGCATCTCGCGGGCACTGTGGTCGGTGATGAGGACGCCCAGGCCTCGGTCCTTGAGACGACGGACGATCTTGCTGACCTCGTATTGCGCGATGGGATCAATGCCCGCGAGCGGTTCGTCGAGCAGCAGCAGTTTCGGTGTGGTGACGAGCGCGCGGGTGATTTCCAAGCGCCGCTTTTCGCCGCCGCTCAACTGGTAGGCCATGCTCTTGGCGAGCGGCGTCAGATCGAGTTCCTCCAGCAGATACTTCAGCCGGACTTCCCGCTCGGCGCGGTCCATCACGCAGGTCTCCAGGATGGCCCGGATGTTGTCCTCCACGCTGAGCTTGCGGAAGACGCTCGGCTCCTGCGTGAGATAGCCGATGCCCAGCCGCGCACGTTCGTGCATCGGGCTGTGCGTCACGTCGTGCTCTTTGAAGCGCACGCTGCCCTCATCCGGTCGCACGACGCCCACGACCATGTTGAACGTGGTGGTCTTGCCCGCTCCGTTGGGCCCCAGCAGGCCGACGATTTCGCCGGCATTCACCTGGATGGAAACGCCATCCACCACACGCCGGTGGCGATAGGTCTTGGCCAGCCCTTGGGCAGCGAGCAGCGGTTGCGGGGTGGGCGTCGCTTCCATGTTCAAGGGGCGGTTTTGCCGGCGGGCGCGTTGGTCTTCTTGGCCGTCGGTGTGTAGCCGCCCTGGGTGGTTACTTCGCCGTAGGAGATGAACTCGCCGCGCGCGCGATGGAACACAATGCGGGGCGCGCTGTTGGTGACGACGTTGTTAGTGCCGAAGTTTTTTACGACGCGGGCGTTGCCGGTTAGCTCGAAGGCATCGTTCGTGGCGAAGTATTGGATGCGTTCCGCCAGCGCATGGCTGCCGTCCACCTTGTTGGAGAAGACCACGCCGCCGGTGGCGTCCACCTCGCGGATGCCGCGGATCGCCCCGCTGAACGGCGCGGTCAGCGGCGGCGGCTGGTTGGTCTTGCGGGTGCCGGCGAGATCCAACTGGAGCATGAGGTTGTCGCACCGGAGGAAGAACTGGGAATCGTTCACGCGCACGTTGTTCTGATAAGTGAGCTTGTCCGTCTTCATGGAGAAGCTGGCCTGGCCGCTGGACTGGATCTCGATGGGTTGCGGGGCCGTGCCCTTGAGCGGGGCCGGGCCGGTGGTCGAGGTGTTGAACAGGGTCTGGGCGGTCACTCCGACCAGGGTCGCGAGGAGCAGGCCGCAGAGCGGCAAGAGTTGAGGTTTCATGGCTTTGCCTTCGGTGATGAGGTGGGCTCCGGGCGGGTGACGTGCGTGAGCACTTCGTTGGAAATTGTCAGGTGCGAGTCGAGATGCCGCCACTCGAAGCCGATGCCGGTGGTCATGAAGTTCCCGTCGGTGCTGCGAATGAACATGCGGCCATCCGACGAGGCGACCTTGCGGCTCGGGTCCAGCAGGCACTTGGGCGCTTCGATGACGTAGTTGGTGGTCGGCCCGCCGGGCGTCTGGGAGTAGTTCTCAATGCGGAGCCCGGAGATCATATACCGTCCGCCCTCTAAAGGCTCGGCAGTCTGGCCCAGCATCAGCGTGGTCAGCACGCGCGAGTTGCCCTCGTAAAGTGGGAACCGGATGTTCCGGGTCGTGGCGGGATCCCCCGATGTTCCGGGAAGGGTGGTTTGCAGCACGGCGGCCACCTGCGCGCCGGTTTGCCAGATGCCGCGTCGCGCCACCAGCCAGACCACTGCGCCAATGGCGAGCAGGACGCCCAGCGCGAGGGCCGGCAGTTTCAAGGCACGAGGCAGCGTCATTTTGCGTGTTCCGCCACCACCGTTGCCCATTTGCCCTGGGCTTTCAAAATCATTTCCACCACCTCGCGGACACAGCCGTTGCCACCCCGGGCTTTGGTGATGACATGCGCGGCAGCGATTGCCTCGGCGCGTCCATCAGCGGGCGCAATCGCCAGCCCCACGCGACTGAACACACCGAGGTCCACAAGGTCGTCGCCCACGAAGCAGGCTTCCTCCCAGGTCAGGCCCGTCTGTGTCAGGATGCCTGCCACCGCAGGCACCTTGCCCTCGCGTGTCTGGATAATGAAGTCGGTCTTCAACTCCTCCGCCCGTCGCGTGGTGATGAGCGAGGGGCGCGCGGAGACCCAGCCGACTTTCAACCCGGCATGCGCGGCGAGCCGTTGGCCGATCCCGTCCTGCACATGGAAGCGTTTGAACTCGCCTTCGCTGGTGATGAAGAGCCCACCGTCGGTGAGCACTCCGTCCACGTCGCAGAGGAGGAGCTTGATGCGCTTGAGGCGGGCGCGGAGCAGGGCGGGGGAAAGCTTGGGCATGGGTTAAACGGGGAATGGGGAAACGTCCAACTTCCAACGTTCAACGAACAGCGTCACGCACCCTCAAAAACCCTTTCAGCAACGCCGCCATGTCCTGCAGCGGAATCATGTTC
>CAIPBN010000534.1 GCA_903863315.1 uncultured Verrucomicrobiota bacterium
ACCATTCTACAGATTTTGAGCCTCACGCTCTTCGAAAAAATCCCCATTTCACAGGCGCTGGCTCAACTTCCACCCACGCCCCCATCACCCGACACCGATAATCATCAATGTTTACTGGCGTTCTAAGCGGGACACTTCTGATTTCTACAGTGTTTCCATGCGTGGGGGCAGACACCTACCAGACGGGGACCAGCCCAGCAAGTTCACCCAATCCGAGCCTCGTTCCGAGTCAGGTCAGCAGCACGCCCTCGATGGCAAGCAAGCGGCGCTTCCAGTCCAGCCCGCCGGAGAAACCGCCCAGCCGGCCGTTGGCAGCGAGGACGCGATGACACGGGATGAGCACAGGAACCGGGTTCGCCCCGCACGCGCCACCGACGGCCCGCGCGGCACGACGCTTACCGAGTTCGTCGGCCACTTCCCCGTAGCTGCGCGTCGCGCCCCGGGGAATGCGCCGCAGTTCGGCCCAGACCCGGCGACGGAAGGGCGTTGCCCCGGCGAGGTCCAGCGGCGGCAGAGGCGGAGCCACTTCGCTCACTTGGCCGGACAACGCGACCTGCAGGGCGGCTTCCGTCGCCTCAGCCCAGGCACGGAACGGAGCGGGCAAGGATCTTGCCAGCTCGGTGGCCGGGTTGTTCCGTCGATTGGGAAAATCCAGTCGGGCCAAGCCGCCGGCGGAGTAGTGCGCCCGGAATTCGCCCGCCGGGGTCGGGATGGCGACCACGTGCAGGATGACGGGCGGCGGCATGGTTCAACGACTCCGCAAGATGGCCGTGAACAGGCCGAAGAGCACGGCCAGCAGCAGCAGGGTAAGCAGGATGAAGCGGTTGCGCGCCACGCGCTTCTCGTAACGCAGCGGTCGCAGCCCCTGAATCTGTCCGGAGTCGAGCAGCTTCACGAGCTTGGGGTTGCTGGAGGGAGTCAGGCCGAAGTGGCGCTTGAGCCGCAGCAGGCTGCCGGAGAGCCCCGGCTGGCGCAGGCCAAGATCGGGATGTGGCAAGGCCGACGTGGGCGCTGCGGGCGCGGGCGTCTTGAGCCGGTGCTGATCCACCGTCTCAAACACTGGCTCCGCAGGCGGCGCGGCCGGGGTTCCAGTCTTCGCTCCGCCCGGCAAGGCGGGAGCGCGCAGCCGGGGCGCGGGAGGGGCGGCCACGCCGGACTCGGCCTGTTTGATTTGTTCCTGCAACGACGCGATCTCGGCCTCCAGGGCGCGGGCGCGTTCGGAAAGCGGGTCTTGTTTTTTCCGAAACCAGCCCATGGCGGGAGCGCTTCAGCGGCGGAAGAGCAGCAGCAGGATGGAGCCCAGCAGCACGGCGGCGGCGACCGGCCAGGTAAGCGCGAAGCCCAGCCGGCACAGCTCCGTGAAACTCTGCGCGCCAAGGAAATGGCCTTGAATCTTCGCCGGACCGGCCGGAGCCATGGGCACGGCGGCATCCACCACGCCTTCCAGCATCGGCCACTTGAGCCGCGCGGCGTTCCACTCCATGCGGGCGTTTTCGATCGCGGTCAGGGCCCGGGTCAGCTCTACGTTGTAGGACTCGGCCGACCAGCCGTCCTGCTGGATCGCGCGGACCTTGTCCAACGCGCCACGAAGATCAGCCAGCGTCTTGAGCATCTGCTCGGCATCGCGCCGGGACTTCATCTCCGACTCCTCCAGCAGCACCAGTCCGCGCGTGAGCTGGTGCAGCATCTCCTCGTGGCCGGTCTCCAGCTCCACGCGGCGACGACGCGATTCCTCCAACGTCGCCCGCTCGCGTTCCAGCTCCTCCTGCTTGCGCTTCAACTCGGCGAGCTGCTGCTGGGCGTCGGAGACCTTGTGGTCCAGTTCTTCCCGGCTGGGCGGGCGGTTGGAGGCGGTGGAATCGCTCATGATGGCGGGGCGGACATGCGGTCGCACGGTGGTGTGGACCTCGGTGTCCACGAACTCGGAGGAATCAAAGTCCGAAGGCATGGCCAACTGTAATCCGCGCCACCGGGCTGGAAAGGGAAAATTGAAATGAAGCGAAATTTTCCCCCGACAACCCCCATCGCGTCGCGTCGCGAGCGCAGGTTTTGACTTCCCGGCGGGTTCCAGCCACTTTGCTCCCGTGCGCCTGTTGAACACCTGTTTACGCTCCGCCACCCGCTGGCTGGCGGTGGCTGCGCTGGTGTTTCACATTGCCTGGCTGCCGCTGCACCTGCTTGCCGGGGCGCATTGCGATGCCGGCCCGGCGCATCCGCACGCGCAAGCCCACACGGAACACCACGGCCACAGCCACGATGCGGCTGACGGGCCCCACTCCCACGACACGGACCATCACCACTACACGACCGACCACGAGTCCAAGTTCCTCGCCAAGCGCCAGGCGCTGCTTCATGCCCCGGTGCTCGCGGTCTGGCAGCCCTTGGAGCTGACCCCGCCAACGCTCGTCGTCTGGACGACGGGCGTCCGCGTGGACGCTGGTCCGCCACCCGCTGATTTCCCGCCTCCTTCCTACCCCCGCGCTCCTCCGCGCGCTTAGGCTCCCCTCCCCCCGGTCTGTCGGATTTCCGGCAGTG
>CAIPBN010000535.1 GCA_903863315.1 uncultured Verrucomicrobiota bacterium
CTGGTTGCGCTCCTGCGCCAGCGCCTGCCAGGTGTCATCCGGCTCCTGTCCCGGGCGCGGTTTGCCCCGTTGCAGCTGCTCGCGGCGGGCCTGATACACGCGGCCCACGTCCATCAGCACCAGGTCCACGATCGTCTGGTCGCCGAGGGGCCCAGCTTCCACCTACTGCCCAATCGTTGGGTGGTCGAACGCACCTTCGGCTGGCTCATGCACTGCCGCCGCCTGGTGCGCGACCACGAACAGACCGCCGCTTCCGCCGCCGGCTGGACCTACCTCGCCATCACCCGCCTCATGCTCCGCCGACTCGCTTGAACATTGGCTCCTCTTGATTTCTCAGACAGGGTCTAAGGCTATAGGGCGGCGGGTAGAGCGCCCGGGCGGAGTGTCTCTCAGCAGGCGCCAAGCCACCCATCCCAGCATCATAAACACTCACAATCACCAGTAAATCGTCAGCGAGTCGTGTTTGCCTCCACTAGCCAGACTGAAGTAATTCCACGCGGACAGCAGAAGATTCTGCCCTCGGCGGTTACCGCCCGGCATCTACTGAGGTTGCATCAGCGCGCTGCTGATGTTTCCATCCATGCCGCCAAGTCCTGCCAATCCAGAGGCAGCAGCAGGCAGCCATCCGCCCCGGCCAGGTGCAACTCGCGGCAGTGATACAACGACAGCAGGCTGCACGCTGCCAGGAGTTGCGTCTCCTGTGAACCCAGTTTCTGGCGGAACCGGGCAACCACCTCCGTGTCCGGCCCGACTCCAATCCGCGGGTGTAAAATGACGGTGTGGAACCGCGACTCCGCGAGTTCGCGCATGGCCTCCTGCTCATCATTTACCGCTACGACCTGACCGGCAAACTTAACGAAAACTTTGCCGGTGGCGCGCCTGGTCTGATCATTGACAGAAACTATTTGGCTCGCCCGGGCGGGCGGGGTTACCAAGAGCACCCGGCCCGGCAGCGCATCAGGCACGGCGAGCGGCCCGGGAGCATCCTCACAGGCCGGCAATCCAATCGAGAAGCAGCAGCCCAGCCCCGGCCAAGTGGAGTAGCTGATGCTGCCGCCCATCAGCTCAATCATGCGCTGACAAAGCACCAAGCCCAACCCGCTCCCCTCCTGTTTCTCGCGATTCAAACCGGAGTCCGCCTGAGCGAAGCTCCGGAACAGCAGGCGTTGTGACTGGGGTGGAATCCCCGGCCCGGTATCCTCAATGGAAATGAACTGACGCGCCCCGCGGCGGGCTGTCCTGATCGTGACTTTCCCGCCGGGCGGGGTGAACTTGCACGCGTTGCCGACGAGGTTGACCAGCACCTGACGCAGTCGGCTTCGGTCGGCGAGCACCGCTTCCGTCTGGGCCGGGGGCTTCAGCACAAAGAACTGGCACTTTCGATCAGCCAACGGGGCCAGCATGCCTCCGCATTCGCGCAACAAGGGGCCCAGCTCCACCGGATCCTCGGCCATGGGCATCATGCCGGCCTCTATGCGGGACAGGTCGAGGATGTCATTGATCAACTGCAAGAGATGTTTCCCGCTCTGTTCGATGGTCTGGATGGCCTGCCGCTGGGCGGCGGGCATGGGGCCGTAAACCTCCTCGTTAAGGCACTCGCACAAGGCCAGCGTGGCATTGAGCGGCGTGCGGAGCTCATGGCTCATCGTCGCCATGAAGTTGTCCTTCAGGCGGGCTGCCTCCTTCAGGAAGGCGTTGGCCTCCCGCAGCTGAGCTTCCGCTGCCCGCCGTTCCGCATTGCCGCGGAACACGGCCAGCCATCCGCCGGGGTGACCCCGCCGCAGGGCCAGCTCAAATTCGTGCCAGCCACCCTGCGCATCCTGCAACGCGACATCCAGCCGGTGCTCTGGAGCGGAATTGTGTTGCAGGCTCCCCATGATCCGGCCGACGGCCTTCGCATCTGCCTCGGACATGTAAGCAGCCAGGGGCTGGCCGCGCGCCGTTTCCAAGGGGTGTTTTAGCCAGGCGGACCAGCTCCGGTTGACGAAGCTGATCCTGCCATCGGCATCCAGCTCCACCACGATGTCATGGAGGTTGTCCACCAGACGCCGGTAACGACCCTCATAAGCTGATATCTGCTCGATCAGCCGGGTCTGGATCTGAACGCTGATTTCGTTGTCGAGTCCCATCAGGTGCCCGCTGGCAGGAGCTCCTTGACCAGTTCACCGCTGGTCTGGACTGCCGCATAGAGCGGGAACACCTGCTGGCAATAAAACTCCTCCTCCACACGGGTCCGGCCGCATGTGCAGTCGGAAAGGACCGTCACGCGATAGCCCCGCTCGTGCGCGGAGCGCGCCGTGGAATCAATGCAGACCGAGGTCACGGCCCCGGCGAGCACCACGTCCTTGATGCCCCGGGCGCGCAGTGTTTCGTTGAGGTGGGTTTCCGCGAACGCGTTGAGTCCGCGCTTGCCCGGTATCTCCAACACGCGATCCCCCAAAGTTGCCAGATCCCGGTGCGTCATGGCGCCCAAGGTGCCCTGCTTGAAGGCTCCCGTTTCCTTGATCAATTTCAAGATACCGACCGGTTCGCTCAGTTCGCGATAATCGGGCGTGAAGATGATCGGCGTCGCCACGAAGAGCGTCGGGCTGGATTGCACTGCCCGCAGCAGGCTGATGGTGCGGTGCAACACCGCCGCCGCATGGGTGGCATCCTCGAGCGCCCCGCGCAGGATGCCCTCGGGGTGAAAGTAGTCGTTTTGGAAACCGATCAGCAGGATGGCGGTCGTGCACGGGGTTTTCATTATCTGACAGCGGCAGGATTTAGACAGCTTCCCATCGCTTCGTCAAAGGACAACGCGCTACCCGTTGGCACACGATATTCAACGAGTCGCGCGGCCGGCCCAACTTGGGCCGACAAATTGATCTACGCACCCGCTCAGATGGTCAGGGTGGTAGTCATTACCGGGCGTGCAGACGGGTGAGCCAAGGAACTCGCCCTCCACGCGCTCGGACCAGACCACCTCACCGGTCGCTAACTTCGCGCAGGTGAGAGGTCGAAAGTGGTCGAAAACGGGTGTTGCAACGAGCCGGTCGCGCGAACAAAACGCCTTAAATCGAATCCTGGAGCGTCGTCGTTGAGGGGGCGGTTTCTTGACCTCCATGACCCGATTTCATCCCGAGACTTTCGCCGAGGAGTTGAACCAAAAGTTTCTGGGGCTCGGGGAAAATCGAGGTCGGAGCTGCTGGTTGCGATGACGGGTTTGCGGAATTCCTAACACCGGTGAACAGGCAGAGACAGTGAGGAACGCGGAGAGGGGCGCGCCCAACTCGCATGGGGATACTTGGTTTTCACCA
>CAIPBN010000536.1 GCA_903863315.1 uncultured Verrucomicrobiota bacterium
ACCATCGTGTAGCCCAGCGCGATGAGCGCGTAAATCGCGCCGAGTGAAAGGCCGTTGATGAGCTGTTGGAGAAATTCGGTCACAAGCGGAGCGGAATGCGCTGAATCCCAACGACACGGACCTCCCGGACGGCATGGTCGGCCCACCAAGTCACCAGCCAGCCACCGAATCGGTTCACCTGCAAGCACACGCGACCGGATCGGGGCAGTTCAAAGTCCGGCCGATGGAACGGATTGTCAGCCAGTTGCTCAAACGCCCTTTGCAAACGGTCGCGGTCCCGTTTCGGAAGTTGCCATGCGGTTTCCAGCACGGCCCGGTCGGTGGCGTAGGTGTAGCCGAGGTTCATCGGCCTTCGGCGACGAGCTTCCGGTGCATCGCCTCAAACTCAGCGGCTGTGACCTTTTCTCCCCGGTCCATCCGTTCCACCCGGCGGTCAAGCTCGGCGAGATAATCAGGGTCGTCCTGCTGGGCGAGGAACATCAGATACGCCTCGAGGTCCAGCCGTTCTTCCCGGCTCAGCTTGGCCACTTCATTGCGGATTTCGGCAAGGCTCATGGCGGGAACCTACTCAAACACGCATCTCAAGGAAAGTGCTCGTTCGCCTCACGGATTCACCGTCTCCTTATACACGAACTTCCCGTCCTTCACCTCGATGATGACCGCCGGCTTGGTGGCGTTGCGCTTGGCGTCGAGCGTGGTCTTGCCGGTGACGCCGACGAAATCTTTCGTTACCGCGAGCGCGTCGCGGAGCTTCGGGCCGTCGGTGGTGCCGGCGCGTTTGATGGCGTCGGCGAGGACGAGCGCGGAGTCGTAGCCGAGTGCGGCCATCGCGTCGGGGACTTCGTTGTTCCAGCGGGCTTTGAACTTCTTCACGAAGGTCTGGACCATCTCCGCCTTGTCCTCGGGCGAGTAATGCGTGGAGTAGAAGGTGCCGTCCATCGCCTTGCCGCCGATGGTCAGCAGTTCGGGCGCTTCCCAGCCGTCGCCGCCAAAGATGGGCAGGTTGATGCCGAGCTGGCGGGCCTGCTGGGCGATCAGCCCTGCCTCCGTGTAGTAGCAGGGAGCGAAGATGGCTTCCGGGTTCGCGGCCTTGATGGCGGTGAGCTGGGCCTTGAAGTCCTTGTCGCCGCTGCTGAACTTCTGCTCGACGGAAATTTTGCCCCCGTCCGCGATGAACTTCTCTTTGAAGAACGTGGCCAGGCCGACACTGTAGGGCGCGGCGGCATCGGTGAGCACAGCGACATTCTTCGCCTTGAGCGTGTTCTTGGCGAAGAGCGCCATCACGGTGCCTTGGAAGGGGTCGATGAAGCAGACGCGGAAGACGAAGTCGCCGACCTCGGTGACCTTCGGGTTCGTCGAGCTGGGCGAAATCATCGGCACCTTGGCGTTTTGGCAGATGGGCGCGGCCTCCATCGACCGGCCCGACGCGACCTCGCCAAGGATGGCGATGCACTTGTCGCGCGAGACGAGCTTGCGCACGACGCTGGCCGATTCGCCCTGCTTGGACTGCGTGTCCTCGGTGATCAGCTCGAACTTCCGGCCCAGCACGCCGCCGGCGGCGTTGAGCTCCTCGATGGCGAGTAGCGTGCCCTTGTGCGACGACTGGCCGAAGGTGGCTTCCTTGCCCGTCAGCGAAGCGAACTCACCGACCTTGATAGTCGCACCCGCTGCCGCTTGGGAGTCGCCCGATTTGCCTGGCACGGGCTCCTCGGACTTTTTGCAAGCGGTGAGGAGGGAGCCGGTGGAAACAGCGATGGCTGCCAAGGCATGACGGCGCGTGAGGGGAGCGTTCATAGTGAGCATTTGAATTGGCCGACCCGCAGACCGGCTTTGGCCCGGAGGCTAGGCAAGCATCACGGTGGATTCAATCCTCAATCACCCTTGCAGTTCAAAGCCGCAGCCCGGCCGACTGGCCTGCAACTGCGGAACCCCGCAGTCCCCGTGCTCAGGCGGAGCCTACTTCCCGGCCTTCTTCAGCACCTCGGCAATGGACACCTCAGCGCCACCGCGCCGCTTGCTCTCGTCCGCCGCCTCCATGAAGGCAAACAGCTCGATGGTCTCCTCGGGCTTGACCGGGACCACGCCGCTTTGAAAGGCCTTGATGGCCTCGGCCACGAGCGGCGCATAACCATCGTAGGCCCCGATGGGTGCCTCGCCCTTGTCTCCCTTGGCCACGCCGGAGTAGCCCTTGGCCTCGCGGAAAATGCCGGTGCGCCCGCCCTTCCACTTGCCGGTCACTTCAATCTTTCCATCCGCCGTGGTGCCGCGCTTCACGGTTTCACAGCCCAAGCCCATCACCGTGAAAAGCGTCTCGCAACCATGGACGCCATACCAGAAGAGGTCGGGGTGTGAAGGCTCCAGGCTGGCGGGACTCGTGGCTTCAGCATAGTTCACCTTGCCGACCGAGCCGCCGCGCACGGCCTGCGCGGCCTTGGCGTAACGCAGCGAGGAAGAGCTCCACACGGGAACGTTGGCCTCCTTGGCCAGGCGGAAGATCTCGAGCACGTCCTTCAACGAGCCGGCCATGGGCTTGTCAATGAACAGCGGCTTGCGGGCTTTGATGACCGGGATGGCCTGCGCCAGATGTGGCCGACCGTCCACGCTCTCGATGAACACCGCGTCCACATTTTTCACCATCTCCTCGATGGAGTCGTAGAGCTTCACGCCGTATTTCTCGACCAGGGTCTTGGTGAAACCCTCCACACGATCCCGGCTGGAGGCGATGTCCTGGCTGCCGCCCTTGAACGCGGCGACCACTTTGGCGCCGGGCACGTGGGCCTTGTTCTGCGGGTTGTTGAGAATGTCCGTGAAGGCGGGGACGTGCGAGGTGTCCAGCCCGATCATGCCGATGCGAAGGTCGGCTGCGGCAAGGGTTTGGGCGAGGGCGGCGAGCAGGGCCACTGCGGCGAGGATGGATTTCATGAGCATGGTTTTCAGGTGACTGGCAGGCTTCGACCGCAGGTGCACACACGATATTCGCCGCGCTATCCGCGCCGGACGAAAGCGCCGGACTGCCATTCTTTTTCCACCTCGGTGGCTACGAGTTTCCAGCCGGCCTGCTGATAGGCGCGCTTCACCCTGGCAAGCTGCGTCTCCAAGATGCCGGCCAGCACCAGCACGCCGTCGGGCCGCAGCCGGTTCAGGATGCGGTCGCGCTCGGCGATAAGGAGGTCGAAAATCAGATTCGCGCAGACGACGTCATAACGCGTCGCGCTCGCCAGCGGCAGCTTGGTGAGGTCGTGTCGCACCGGCCTGACAAGCTGCGCCACCTCGTTCTGCGCTGCGTTGGCCTTGGCCACGCGCACGGACTCGGGATCAAAATCAAAACAGCGCACGGGCGCATAACCCAGCTTGGCGGCGGCGATCGCGAGGATTCCCGACCCGGTGCCGATGTCCATGAAGGACTGTTTCAGGCCGACCTTCCGTGTGGCCACGAGCTGCTTGAGGCAAAAGCCTGTCGTCGCGTGGTGCCCCGTGCCAAAGCTCAGGCCAGGATCTAGGATGACCACCGCCTGCCCCTTGCGCGGCTTCTGCTTCACCCAACTGGGCTTGATGAGCAGCGCGTCACCGATGACCAGCGGCTTGAAGTGCCGTTTCCACGACTCCGCCCAGTCCTCGCGGCGAACCCTGCTTGCCGAGATTTCGCCGGGGCCGATGTCGATCCCGCATTCGGCAAGCGCGGCCAGCCCGGATCGCAACTTGGCCCGCGCGGCGGTGCTCCACTGCGCAGGTTTTTCCAAGTAGGTGGAAACGGTTGTCTCACCCGTCTCGGCATCGAAGTAAGTCGAGGGCGTCTGGCCGAAGACGCGCAACAACAGTTCCGCGACGGCCTCCTCGGCTTCGCGGGAAGTGGCGATGGAAACTTGGGTGAGCGGGGCAGATTTCATTTTGAGTTAGCCGCGAAAGGGCACAAAGGGCACAAAAACCCCGTCTTACCTTTGAGTTTCTTGCGCCCTCTGGTGGCAGAACTTCATGGCAAATCCCGCCACGGCGTGAAGTTCAACAGCGAGACTTCGCTGCGATGCGACCGCTGTTCCACAACGGTCACGCTGGCATACTCGATGTCGAAGTGCGCGAGCTTGGGCAGCGGCAGCTCCAGCAGCAGCGAGAGCAGCATCCGAATCACGCCGCCGTGGCAGACGATGGCGACAGTCTGGCCCGGGCAGTCGCGGAGGATTTGCTTCAGGCACGGCTCGATGCGCGCGCGGTATTGCGGACCGGTCTCGGCACCCGAGACTTCGCCAGCCTCTAGTTTCGCAAGCCAGTCAAACGCGCTGACCCCGAAACGCTCCTGCACCTGCTGCCAGCTCAGGCCGGTCCAATCGCCGAAATCCACCTCGTGCAGGCCCGCGAGCGTGGTGGCGGCCAGGCCCTTCTGCGCGGCCAGTGGCGCGACCGTTTGCTGCGCGCGCTTCATGGGGCTGACGTAAATCGAGTTGAAGTGCGTGCCCGCGAGATACTCCGCCAGCGCCTTCGCCTGTTCGTGTCCGCGCGGCGAAAGATCCATGTCGATGCGCCCGCCAAAGATGCGGTGGTAGCGCGCCTCAACTTCGCCGTGACGCAGGAGGAATAGACGGGTGGGAGTGGGGGAAGTCATGGAAGGGAATAGGTGATAGGGAATGGGGAATGGGGAAGACGACGCGAAGGAAACCCTGTTTCCTATTCCCTATTTCCATTTTCCTCGGCTGCGTCACTTCACGGCGGCTTCTTGAAGGGAGAGGAGTTCACGGATGCCCACGCGGCCGAGCGTCAGCATCGCGGCGAGCTGCTCGTCGCTGAAGGTGCTTTCCTCGCCGGTGCCTTGCAGCTCGATGAACTCGCCCGCGCCCGTCATCACCAGGTTCATGTCCACCTGCGCGGCAGCGTCCTCGGTGTAGCAGAGGTCCAGCAGCGGGATGCCGTTGACGATGCCCACGCTGACGGCGGCGACGGAGTTGGCGATGGGATCGGCGGCGAGCTTGCCCTCGGCGATGAGCTTCTTCAGCGCGAGCCGCAGCGCGACGAACGCGCCAGTGATGGCAGCCGTGCGCGTGCCGCCGTCGGCCTGCAACACGTCGCAGTCCACGCAGATCGTGCGGGAGCCGAGCTTTTCGAGGTCGAGCGCCGAGCGCATCGCGCGGCCGATGAGCCGCTGGATTTCCACGGAACGTCCGTCCACCTTGCCCTTGCTGCTGTCGCGCTGCTTCCGTGTGAGGGTCGAGTAGGGCAGCATGGAATACTCCGCCGTAATCCAGCCGCCGGTCACACCCTGCTCCTTCATCCAGCGCGGCACGGACTCCTCGATGGTCACGCCGCAGATGACGCGCGTGCTGCCCCACTCGATGAGCGTGGAGCCCGCCGCGTGCGGCGCGATGTGGTTTTGGAAGCGGACGCGGCGGAGCTGGTCAGCCCGGCGCCCTTCGGCACGCAGGAAGGTAATGGAAGCGGATTCGGCCATAAGGGCGGCGATGTTAGGAACCGCCCGCAGCCGGAGCAATGGTGAATGTCGCCCGCAGGGGCGGAGACGCCAGCGCTACGTAGCGCCGGCCTCTGGCCGGCCGTGCCGCAAGCGTCCCGCTTGCCCGCCTCGGACTTTGGACTTTGGACTTTGGACTTTTGCCTCCTTCGCTAAACTCCGCTCATGGACAAAGAGCAAGTCGCCGCCGTGCTCACCGAGATTGGCACGCTGCTGGAACTCAAGGGCGAGAACCCCTTCAAGACCCGCGCCTACCACAACGCCGCCCGCACCCTCGAAGGCCTCGCTGAGCCGCTGGACAAAATCGTCGCCGAGGGTCGCCTCGCCGAAATCAAGGGCTTCGGCGACGCGCTCGTGGACAAGATCACCAAGCTCGTCACCACCGGGAAGCTGCCCTACTACGACGAGCTGAAGGCCTCCGTCGCGCCCGGCCTCGTCGAGATGCTCGGCATTCCCACGCTCGGGCCGAAGAAGGTGAAGAAGCTCCACGACGAGCTGGGCGTGGACACCATCGAAGCCCTCGAAGCCGCGTGCAAGGCCGGCAAGGTCGCGGTCATCGATGGCTTCGGCGAGAAGACGCAGACGAAGATTCTTGAAGGCATCGCGTTCAAGCGTCAGTTCGCCAGCAAGCATCACTTGCATAAGGCGCTCGCCGTCGCACAGCCCATCCTGGAAAGCCTCCGCCAGCATCCCGATGTGACGCGCTGCAGCACCGCCGGCAGCCTGCGCCGCTGGAAGGAAACCATCGGCGACATTGACTTCCTCGTCTCCTCGCGCCGGCCCGCCGAGGTCATCGAGTATTTCGTCACGCAGCCGGGCGTCCTCAGCGTCAGTGCCAAGGGCGACACCAAGGCCAGCGTGGTGGTCGAGGGTGGCATCCAGGCGGACCTGCGCGTGGTGAGCGATGCCGAGTATCCCTTCGCCCTCGCCTACTTCACCGGCAGCAAGGAGCACAACATCGTCATGCGCCAGCGGGCCATCGCGCGCGGCCTGCGCCTCAACGAATACGGCCTCTTCCGCTCCAAGGAGGAAACCCGCGACCCCGCGCTCCGCCTGCCGTGCTACACCGAGGAAGACATCTTCCGCGAACTTGACCTCTGCTATGTGGAGCCGGAACTGCGCGAGGACCACGGCGAATTCGCCGCCGCCGAGGCCGGCAAGCTCCCGCGCCTGCTCGAATGGACCGACCTGCGCGGCTCGCTCCACAACCACTCCACCTGGAGCGACGGCCACGACACGCTGGAGCAAATCGCCGAGCGCGCCGAGGAACTGGGCTTGAGCTACTGGGCCGTCACGGACCATTCGCGCGCGAGCTTTCAGGCGAACGGCCTTTCCCCCGAGCGCCTCACGCAACAGCTCGCCGACATCGCGGCCGTGAACCAAAAACTTGCCGACAGCGGCACCGACTTCCGCCTGCTCACCGGCACCGAAGTGGACATCCTCAAGGAGAAGCTCGACTTCCCCGACGACCTGCTCGCCGAGCTGGACGTCGTCGTCGCCAGCCTGCACGTCGCGGGCAGCGACGAGGCGGACAACACCAAACGCCTCCTCCGCGCGGCGGAGAACCCGCACGTCCACATGCTCGGCCACCTCACCGGCCGCCTCTTGCTGGAGCGCAACCCCTATCCCGTGAACCAGCAGGCCGTGATAGACGCGTGCGCCGCGACCGGCACCTGGATTGAACTGAACGCCAGCCCGTGGCGCTTCGACCTCGACTGGCGGCTCTGGCACTACGCGCGGAGCAAGGGCGTGAAGTGCGTCGTCAACTGCGACGCCCACCGCCTCGACCACTTCAACTACCTCCGCCTCGGCGCCGGCGTCGCCCGCAAGGGCTGGCTGACGAAGGCCGACGTGGTGAACACGCTCTCGCTGGCGGAGCTGAGGAAGGCGCTGAAGGGGAAAAGGGCCTAGGTAAACTGCTCGCTCAAGTGCCTTACCAGATCCTAGTTTCTAACGTGACGACCCAGTCATCCTCTTTACACCAACGTTGTGGGGGCCTTTGCCGATAGATGAGCGATAGTAGTAGGAGCCTCCAAACCTCATCATCCACCCTCCGTTTTTGGCAGCTTCCAATTTCCCCACACCTCCTCGCTGAACAAAATGATGGAGATTGTTTAGCTCTTTTACGCCTCTTTCGTCCATGCAGCCCGATGTCCAGTAGAGCACGAAGAGGGGGTTCTCCGAGGTGGAGTCGGAACGAGTAATATCGCTGTGCGAGTATGCAATGCACTGCCACAAAAGGTCTCGAACTTTGACGTCGTGCGCTTTCCCTTCGTCTTGTCGGAAGTGCTTGCACTCTACAATAACGGCGCCTGGGTCAAATGCTTTTGCTAATAGGTGCTCTTTAGGCCGAACAACTAAATCATAGACCACCTTGTTTCCTCTGTGCCAATGACGCCCCTCGACATCCTCTTCGATATAGAAATCGTGTGAAAGTAATGCTATGGCGGCCTTTCTTGCTTCGGGTTCGCTTTTCATTTCTTGCCCAACGGTCTCTTGTTGAGTGCGGTTGTATTGGCGCAAAAGGGCTGAGTCGAGCGGGTATTTCCCGTGAACCAAAGTGGTGGCCCGCGCCATGACCAGCCCCGCCCGGTTTTCATATTCCCAAACCCGCCGGGGATCACTACCTTCCGCCCGGTCCGACGATGATTCTGGTCATAGACAACTACGATTCGTTTACCTTCAACCTCGTCCAGTATCTGGGCGAGTTGAAGGCCGACCTCCGCGTGGTCCGCAACGACGAGGTCACGCTTGATCAAATCCACGACCTCCATCCCGAGCGCATTCTGGTCTCGCCCGGCCCCTGCTCGCCTCGTGAAGCCGGGCTCTCCAACGACATCATCCGCACCTTCGGCCCCCGGCTCCCGCTCTTCGGCGTCTGCCTTGGGCACCAGTGCATCGGCCATACCTTCGGCGCGGAAGTGGTGGTGAACTACCGCATGATGCACGGGAAGACCTCCCCCATCCGCCACAACGGCGAGGATCTCTTCGCCGGCATGCCCAACCCCTTCAACGCCACCCGCTACCACTCGCTGGTCATCAAGCGCGACACTTTGCCCGCCTGCTTGGAAATCACCGCCGAGACCGAGGAGGGTGAGATCATGGGCGTGCGGCACCGCGAGCTGCCCATCTGGGGCGTCCAGTTTCACCCGGAGAGCATCCTGACGGAAAATGGCCGCCAGATCATGCAGAACTTCCTCCGGCTGCAAAAGCGCCCGTAGCGGCTCTGTGACCGACGGGTTGCTCGCCCGCGCATCGGAAACTATGGGAGGAGCGCGACCTGCTCACCTCCGAATTTTCCCATCGCTCCGCAATGAAACCGGGGCCAGTCTCGTCCAACACGCCGACTCCGCCGCCATCAGCCAGTTAGCGCGGGTGGTTGGCGCAAACACAAATCGTCCACGCGAACATTCAGACCGTGCCGCCCACTGCCATTTTGTTCGTGCTCGTGACCGCCCTCGGGCTGGCGGGCTCGCGCGCAGGGGCGGCCGATGGCGTGCCGGAAGCGGTGTTCCAGAAGCGTCTGGCTTGGTGGTGCCTCCAACCCGTCCGCCCAGCGGGTCCACCGTCGGTGAGGCAGTCCGCATGGTGCCGCACGGACCTTGACCGCTTCATCCTCGCGGGACTTGAGAAAGCTTCACTCCAGCCCGCGCCAGAAGCGGACGCACGCACCTTGGCCCGCCGCCTGAGCTTCGCCCTCACCGGCCTGCCGCCCAAGCCGGAGGACGTGGAGAAGTTTGCGGCGGACAAGTCGCCGCGCGCGCTTGAGTCGCTCGTGGACGCACTCCTCGCCAGCCCGCACTTCGGCGAGCGCTGGGCGCGGCACTGGATGGATGTCGTGCATTACACGGACACCCACGGCTACGAGTGGGACGCGCCTGCGAAGCACGCCTGGCGCTACCGCGACTACCTCGTCCGCGCCTTCAACGCCGACGTGCCGTTCAAACAGCTCATCCTTGAACAGCTCGCCGGGGACCTCCTCTCGCCGCGCGTGGACCCGCGCAGTGGCCTGAACGAAAGCCTCCTCGGCCCCATGGCCCTGCGCCTCGGCGAGCGCCGGCATGGTGATAATGCGGCTGCTGAAGGCGTCACGCAGGAGGCCATCGCGAATATCATCGACACCGTCAGCAAGGGCTTCCTCGGCACAACCGTTGCGTGTGCGCAGTGCCACGATCACAAGCTCGATGCCGTCTCCCAGCGCGACTACTACGCGCTCGCCGGCATCTTCATGAGCACGCGCTGGGGCGTGCGCTGCGTGGACGCAGTGGACGCGAACGAAGCGGTGATTGCCGAACTGCGCCGGCACAAGCAGGCCCTGCGCGTCGAGTTGTCAAAACTCTGGCTTAACTCGCGCGAACCGGTGCTGGCGAAGCTCGCCACACTGCCAGCGGACGAGAAAGCTTCCCCCGCCTTCCCCGACTCGCTCGCGTCGCTCTGGCGACAGACGCTGCTCCGATCGACCAACGGCACTGCGCTCGCCGCCGCGTGGCTTAAGCTGCGCGAGGAGTTCCAGCGCGAGCGTGAGAAGCGTGTTGCAGCGAACCAGACGAACCTCACG
Organism: uncultured Verrucomicrobiota bacterium; assembly: GCA_903863315.1. Classification (GTDB taxonomy): domain Bacteria; phylum Verrucomicrobiota; class Verrucomicrobiia; order Limisphaerales; family SXTU01; genus SXTU01. The sequence continues at coordinate 10,014 of CAIPBN010000536.1, forward strand.
CTTCTCGCCGACTTCACCCGCGCGGGCATGGAGTGCAGTTGGCGCTGGGATGGCTCCGGCATGAAGCACGGCCTCGTGCGCGACGGCGAGCCTGTAGTGGCCGACGAGGGCGACGCCGCGCTTGCGCAACTCCTTCCCGCTGGCCGCTGGTCGCATGTGTGGTCGCAGCGGCTCGCCGGCGCGGTGCGCAGCCCGCTCTTCGCGCCGGAGACAGCGATGACTTTCTCCACTGGCTACGCCGCCGGGAGGCACGCCGCCCGCGCGTTCATCGTGGACCAGGCGTTTCACTCCGAGCGCCTCGCCTTCCTCAACCAGCCGCAGCCCGCCTGGCTCACGCTCACCGCCGGCAACTTCGACAAGCTCGCCGGCGGCAACGACACCAGCCGCGCTCGGCGTGTCTATCTCGAACTGGCCACCAAGTCCCTCAACAACTACTTCCCCCCGCGCACCGGCTACGGCGGCCTCAAGGAAAGCGACGTGGCCGACGAGCGCTCGTGGTTCGGTCTGACGCGCATTTACCAGCACGCCGCTGGCAAGCCGCCGCAGGATGAACTCGCACGCTTCGCCCCGCTCTTAGCCGCTGACTCTGCGCCGGAGACGAAAGAGCAACTGGCCACCCGCTTCGCCGACGTGCTGCTGGCCGCCATCACGCGCTGGGCTGAGGACCGCTGCGACAGCGAGGACGTGCGCCTGCTCAACGAAGCCCTCGCCGCGAAGTGGCTGCCGAACGAAGCGACGAACTCAACACTCGCACCGCTCGTCGCCGCCTATCGCGCGACCGAGAAGCGGCTCCAGCCCGACCGCACCATCGGCTCGGCGGACGATTGGAACGAGGCCCGCGACGAACGCCTCAGCGTGCGCGGTGCCTACACCGAGTTCGCCGACGCCGTGCCGCGCGGCAACATCCGGTTGCTCGGCGGCGCAGCCACGCGCGACTTGGCCGGCTCCAGCGGCCGGCTCGAACTCGCCCGCAGCATCGCCAGCGACGCGAACCCGCTCAGCGCCCGCGTCTTCGTGAACCGCGTCTGGCTGCACCTTTTCGGCGAAGGCCTGGTGCGCACGCCGGATGACTTCGGTCATCTCGGCGAGAAACCCGTTCACCCCGAGCTGCTTGACTACCTCGCCGCGCGTTTCGTGGCCGAGGGCTGGTCGTTCAAGAAGCTGGTGCGCCTCATGGTCACGTCCGCGACGTGGCGGCAGTCCAGCGCGCCAAGCTCGGCGGCGCTCACCAAGGATGCGGAGAACCGCCTGTGGCATCACTTCCCCCAGCAACGTCTCGACGCCGAGTCCATCCGCGACGCGCTGCTCACGGTGTCCGGCCGCCTCGACCCGGCGTTGGGCGGCGAGCCGATTGACCCGTATCGCACCGCGCAGGACGCGGCCAAGCGCCTGTTCAGCGGCCCGCTCGACGGCCTCGGCCGCCGCAGCCTCTACTTGAAGATGACCTTGATGGAGCCGCCCAAGTTCCTCGCGCTCTTCAACCAGCCGATTCCCAAACTCACCACCGGCAAGCGCGACGTGACCAACGTCCCCGACCAGGCGCTCGCACTGCTCAACGACCCGTTTGTCCTCGCGATGGCCAAGCACTGGGGCGACCGCGTGCTCAAGGACGGCGCGGCAACGCCAGAAGTGCGAGCGAAGGCGATGTTCACCACCGCGCTCGGTCGTCCGCCGCGCGACGAGGAGCTGTCGCGGCTTGTGAAGCTGGCGTCGCGCTCGGCGGAGCTGCACGGCCTCGCGCCCGATGCGCTCATGGCCTGTGGGCCGGTCTGGCACGACGTGGCGCACGCGCTGTTCAACGTGAAGGAGTTCATCTATGTCCACTGAACAAGGCGTCGCCATGAACCCACTTTGCCCCGGTCGCCTCGCTCCCGCCGTCACGCGCAGAAGTTTTCTTCAGCAGTCCAGCCTGGGCATCGGCTGGCTGGCCTTCGCTGGGCTGGCGAACCGTCTTGCCGGTGTCGAAGCGCGTCGTCCCCAGTCCCATTTCGCCCCGCGCGCGAAGCACGTCATCTTCCTCTTCATGGACGGCGGCGTGTCGCACGTGGACACGTTCGACCCCAAGCCCGAGCTGACAAAGCGCCACGGCCAGCCCGCCCAGTGGCGCGCCGATGAACTTTCCCAAAGCGTCAGCGCGAACCGGAAGTGGCTGAAGAACCTGTGGGAATACAAACAACACGGCCAGTCCGGCCTCTGGGTTAGCGACCTGCTGCCGCACATCGCGGGCGTCGCGGACGAACTTTGCGTCGTGCGCTCGATGGTCGGCGAGACGCCGTTGC
>CAIPBN010000537.1 GCA_903863315.1 uncultured Verrucomicrobiota bacterium
AGAATTGAGGTGCGCCCGCTGGCTCCGAGGTCAAAATCCGAACCGTCGAAGCAGCTCTTCAGCGTCAAAACTGTCCGGCTTGAAGACCAGTTCAGGCTGGATCGGCGGTTCGTAAAGTGAATCCACGCCCGTCATTTCCTTCAGTCCGCCCGCCGCCGCCCGCCGATAAAGCCCCTTGGGATCGCGCGCCTGACAGACTTCGATCGGCGTGTCCATGAACACCTCGATGAACTGACCTACCGCGAAGGTCCGCCGCAACGCCGCCCGCTGCTCGCGGAACGGCGAGATGCAGGCCACCACCACGGTGAAGCCCTGTGCCAGCAGCACGCGCGCGATCTCGCCGATGCGGCGCACATTCTCCCGGCGGGCGTCTGCGGAGTAGCCGAGGTCCGCGTTCACCGTCCGGCGCAGGTCATCGCCATCCAGCAGCACCACCGGAACGCCCCGGGAGCGCAGCGCTGCCTGCACACGCTGCGCAAGGGTGGTCTTGCCAGCCGCCGGCAGGCCGGTGATCCAGATCACGGCAGGCAGGTGGAAGGTGGCAGGCGATGTCATCAACGGCGGAAAGCAGGCGGGAACGGGAGGTGAAAGGCAAGCGGAAGAACGTCCGGGCCTTGCCCCGGGAGGACGTTGTGGTTTTACTCGTCCCTTGGGCATGACTAACGATGGCGGCATCAGCGTGGGCTATGTGGGCGTCCACTCCGCCTACCAGGTCGCGCTGGCGGCGGAGGAGATGGGCCGGCTGGACCGGTTTTATTGTTCGCTTCTGGATGCGCCCGGCAAATGGGGCGGCCTCCTCTCCACGGTGCTGGGCTCCAAGCGGTTGGCTTCCCGCCGAGTTCCGGGATTGCCGCCGGAGCGAGTCATCGAAAATCCCTGGCCATTCCTCAAAAGCAGCGCGCGAACGGCACTGCACCAAGCGCGACCTGACGAATGGTTGCGCACCTGCGACACCTTTGATCGCTGGCTGGCCACGCAGCTCGAACAGAGTGACAGCCGGGTGTTCTACGGGATTGAAAGTTGTGCTGAAAGGGCCTTGGGGCGAGCCCGGGAGAAGGGAATGTTGTGCGTGATCGAATGCCCCGGGGTCCATCCGAAGTTCATGCAGAACATCCTGGCGGAAGCATCTGGAACTCCCGGCAAAAACTACCTTGCCGCTCCAATGACCCAGCGCAAGCTTCGCACTCACTCGCTGGCGGATGTGCTGGTGACGCATTCCGAAATTCACACGCATAGCTTCCTGATGGCAGGGGTCCCTCGGGAACAAATCTTCGAGTGTCCGCTCTGGGTGGATCCCGAGTTGTTTCACTCCATGGGCCGCGTCCCCCGCATCGGTTTGGCCAATCCGTTGCGGGTGCTGTTTGCGGGGAGGGTCACCATGCTCAAAGGCATCCCTTGGCTGTGGGAAGCGCTTCGCCGAGTTTCAAATCACGTGCAGTTGACCGTAGTCGGTTCGGCTAACGCAGAAGGGCGCGAGTTGTTACGCAGGGCACCGTCGAACGTCACCTACCGCCCAGCGGTCACCAAGGCCGTGCTGCGAAACATTTACCAGAGCCATGATGTGCTTGTTCTGCCTTCGCTGATTGATTCCTTCGGTTTTGTGGCGTTGGAGGCCATGGCCTGTGGATTGCCCGTCATCCTAACGGACCACTGTGGCGCACCTGTGCCCGATGAATCATGGCGGGTGCCGGTGCGGGACAGTGCAGCTATCGCGGAACGACTGACGCGCTATGCGGAAGACCGGGAGCAACTGGCACGGGATGGAGAACGGGCGGCAACCTTCGCACGTGAGCACACGCCGAAGGCCTTTCGCGCGCGGATCGCGGATCGCTTCCAAACGCTTTTGAGCGCCTCGAACAGCCCTAAAGCCCCGTGAAGGCAGTATGGCATATTGGGCGGTTCGCGGGCTTCGCGCGAAGCATCTTCCGCACTCCTGCAAACTAGTGTAGTGTCCCACAAATAGCTACACACTGGTTTGTCGGGGTAGCGTGGAGGCATGCCTCGCAAAACCCCGCCTCTCAGCCTTGATGCTTCCGCGCTTGAGCGACTTGAACAGTG
>CAIPBN010000538.1 GCA_903863315.1 uncultured Verrucomicrobiota bacterium
AGGATCGCGTCAGCGGCGAAGGGCGGGGGAACGAAGACGGCACTCGCTGTCGCACCGGTCTGCTTCACGGCGTCGGCCACGGTGTCAAAGATGGGAACCTTGTGGCCGCCGTGCTCGAAGAACTGGCCGCCCTTGCCGGGCGTGACGCCGGCGACGAGCTGCGTGCCGTAGTCGAGCGAGAGCTTGGCGTGGCGCGCACCGAATTCACCGGTGATGCCTTGGACGAGGAGCTTGGTTTGCGGAGTAACGAGAATGGCCATGAGTAAGGAGCGTTGAGATTGAGTTACTTCGAGACCGTCTTCACGACCTTCTGCGCCGCGTCGGACATTGAGTCTCCGGTGATGAGGGTGAGGCCGGATTCAGCGAGGGTCTTCTTGCCGGCAGCGACGTTGTTGCCTTCGAGGCGGACGACGAGCGGGAGCGTCAGGCCGGTTTCCTTCACCGCCGCGACGATGCCGGTGGCGATGACGTTGCAGTCCATGATGCCGCCGAAGATGTTCACGAAGATGGCCTTCACGGCCGGGTCGCTGAGGATGATCTTGAAGGCGGCCGTGACCTGGTCCTTGCTCGCCCCGCCGCCCACGTCCAGGAAGTTCGCCGGGCTGGCACCGTAATGCTGGATGATGTCCATCGTGGCCATCGCGAGGCCCGCGCCGTTGACGAGGCAGGCGATGGAGCCGTCGAGCTTGATGTAGTTCAGGTTGAACTTGCTCGCCTCGATTTCCAGCGGCGACTCCTCGGCGAGATCGCGCATCTCCTGAATGTCCTTGTGGCGGTAGAGGGCGTTGTCGTCGAGGCCGATCTTGGCGTCCACGGCGACCATCTTCTCCTTGCCATCCGCGCCGACGCAAATGCAGAGCGGGTTGATCTCCACCATTGCGGCATCAGCCTCCCACCATGTCTTGTAAACGCCGGCGAATAACTTCGCGGCCTGGCCGGCCAGCTCGCCCTTGAGGCCGAGCGCGGCGGCAATCTTGCGCCCCTGCCACGGCTGGAAGCCCATCGCAGGATCCACGTGTTCCTTGATGATCTTTTCGGGTGACTTCTCGGCGACTTCCTCGATGTCCACGCCACCCTCGGTGCTGGCCATGATGAGCGGGCGCGAGTTGGCGCGGTCCAGCAGCACGGCGAGGTAGAACTCCTTCTTGATGTCCTCGGCCGCCGCGACGAGCACGGTGCTGACGACGCGACCATCCGGGCCGGTCTGCTTCGTCACGAGCGTGTTGCCGAGCATGGCCTTGGCGTGCGCGGTGGCTTCCTCGGCGGACTTGGCGAGCTTCACGCCGCCCTTGAATCCGTCCTTGAAGGTGCCCTTGCCACGTCCACCGGCATGAATCTGGGACTTCACCACCGCCAGCTTGTTCCCGGAACCGAAGATTTTGTCGGCGGCGGCCTTTGCTTCCTCGACGGTCTTGCAGGCATCGCCCGGCGGGACGGCGACCCCATACTGTTTCAAAAGCTGCTTGGCTTGGTATTCGTGGATGTTCATTTCGGAAAGTGGATTTGGTTTTCAGCAAACAGGGCGGACTTATCGCCCGCCCTGTCGGCATTTGGAGAGATGCTTAGCGCTGGTCCAACGGGACTACCTTCAGTCCGACCTGCCCAGTGTATTGCGACTGCGGGCGGATGAGGCGGTTGTCGGCAAGCTGTTCGAGCACGTGTGCCGTCCAGCCGCTCGTGCGCGAGATGGCGAAGATGGGCGTGAACAGGTCGGTCGGGATGCCGAGCGAGTAATAGACAGTGGCGCTGTAGAAATCCACGTTCGCGTGGAGGTTCTTCTTCGAGAGCATCAACTCGGCGATGCGCTCGGACATCTGAATCCACTTCGGCTCCCCAAGCTGGCTGCTAAGAATCTGCGCCATGCGCTTGAGGTGCGGCGCGCGCGGGTCGAGCACCTTGTAAACGCGGTGGCCGATGCCCATGATTTTTTTCTTCTGCGCCAGCGCGTCGGCCACCCAGCCGTCCACCTTCTCCAGCGAACCAATTTCATGGAGCATCTTGATGACGCCCTCGTTTGCACCGCCGTGAAGCGGGCCTTTGAGCGTTCCGATGGCCGTGGTGATGGCGGAATACATGTCCGACAGCGTGGCGATGGTGACGCGCGCGCTGAAGGTCGAGGCGTTCATGCCGTGGTCGGCGTGGAGCACGTAGCACACGTCCATCGTGGCCTCCATGTCCTTCGTCGGCACAGTGCCATTGACCATCCAGAGGAAGTTCGCGGCCTCGCCGAGTTTCGGGTCCGGCTGGACAAGTGGCAGCCCCTGGCGGTTGCGATGGAAGTAAGCCGTCACCACCGGCACCTGTGCGATGAGCCGGAGCGCCTTGCGCCGCTGCGCGTGCTGCGAATCATCCTCGCTCGTCGTGTCGAAGCAGCCTAATGCCGACACCGCCGTGCGGATGGCGTTCATCGGCGGCGTCTCCTTGGGCAGCTTGCACACGATGTCAATGACGCCCTGCGGGATGTCGCGGAACTGCGCGAGCGTCGCCTTCAACTCGGCCAGCTCGGCCTTGTTTGGCAGATGGTTGTGATGGAGCAGGTGGACGACCTCCTCGTAAGTGACCTTGCCGGCCAGCTCGTTGATGTCGTAGCCACAATAAATCAACTGGCCGATGTCGCCTTTGACATCGCTCAGGCGCGTCTGCGCGGCGACGACGCCTTCGAGTCCTTTGCTCGCTGCTGCTGCCGTGGGAGTGCTCATGCTTCGGGGTTTCGGATGGTGTCGTTAAAAATCGTGCGGCGAATCTAGGTAGCGGTCATAGACGGGTCAACGGATTTCAAAGAAAACCACGATGAAGCGGGCGAATCAGGCTGATTTGATTTCTTGATTTCGGGGCATGCGGGGTGGGCGTGGCGCTTCATTGCCCAGATGATTTCGCACTGCGTGGCCGGTTTATCGGACATGCAAACGGGGCTGGAGTCCGGTGTTCGGACGCGGCTTTTGAATCTTCCTGAACACTACCAGCGCGCATCGCGTCAGCCTTTCCGTCAACCAAATCTAGTCATGGAACGCATTCTTAACACGCTCATGCTGCCGGTTTTAGCCGCAGCTTTCATTGGTCCTGCTTTTGTCGCACCGGCCGCCGAGGCTCCGAAGTCGGACGGCAAGAAGGGCCCGCTGCCGGTCGCCAAGACACGCCAGTCCAAGAAAGTGGATTTCGAGAAGCAGATTCTGCCGATCCTCCGGCGCAACTGTCTGGCCTGCCACAACTCACAGAAGGGCGAGGACGGCGTGAATCTGGAGACGCCCCAGACCATCGCCAAAGGCGGCGACACCGGCAAACTCGTCGAACCGAAGAAGGCTGAATCCAGCTCGCTGTTTCGCGTGGCCGCGCACATGAGCAAGCCGATCATGCCGCCCGCAGGCAACAAGGCCGGAGCCCGCAACTGCACACCGGAAGAGCTCGCCCTGATCAAACAGTGGATCGACGAGGGGGCCACCGGCGAAGTGCGGGGCAGTGGACCGATCGTCTGGCAGCCCCTGCCTGAGGGTTTGAATCCGATTTATGCGGTCGCGCTCACGGATGACGGGCAGTTCGCTGCCGCTGGGCGGGCCAACCAGATCCATCTGTTCCACCTGCCCACAGCCACGGCCATTGGGCGTCTCACGGATCCCGCGTTGCTCGCTGACAAGACGTATGCCCGCCCCGGGGTGGCACATCGCGACATGACCTACGCGCTCGCGTTCAGCCCCGATGGCAACACGCTCGCTTCTGGCAGCTTCCGCGAGGTGAAGCTCTGGCAGCGGCCGACCAATGTGCAGAAGCAGACCCTGCCCGTTGCGGCGGAGTTCCTGGCCACCAGCCCGGACGGCAAATGGCTCGCCGCGGCCAGTGGCAACGACATCAAGCTCTGGAGCCTGCCCGCGCTCACGCCGGGCAAGACTCTCTCCGGCCACACCAGCCCGGTGAAGGCGCTGGGCTTCTCCACGAACTCTGCGCGGCTCGTCTCCGGCGCGGACAAAACTGCCCGCGTCTGGAATCTCGCCGACGGCACCGTCTTCGCGGAAATCACCGCCACCAATGACGTGGCAGCCGTGGCCATTCTGCCCGATGGCAAGCGCGTCGCCACTGCGCACGGCGACAAGAGCATCCTGACTTGGAAGCTCCCCGAAGCCGCCGGTGGCAAGGTCGAGCCCGGTCCGGTTATCGCCGGCACCGGTCCCATCACGCGGCTCGCCACTTTGCCCCCCGCCCAGTTGCTCGCGTCGGGCACCGATGGGGTTGTCCGGGTGCTCAATGCCGACAACGGCAGCGCCGTCCGCACCGCCGCCCACGGCAGTCCCGTGGCCGCGCTCGCCGTCAGTCCGGACGGCAAGTCCTTCATGAGCCTCGGACTCACCAACACCGTGGCTAAGCTCTGGAATGCCGCCGATGGCAAGGCTCTGGGCGAGGTTCGGGGCGACCGCTACGTGTCGGATCGTGTTGCCGCGCTCAACCGCAACCTCACGGCGGCCAACAACGAAGTCACCTTCCAGAAGGGTGCGCTCAAGAAGTCGGAGGATGATTTGAAGAAGGCGGAGGAAGCCGCCAAGAAGGCCGAGGAAGAGCGCGCCAAGCTGGAGAAAGCCCACCCTGAAAACCAGAAGAAGCTCGCGGAGGCCACCACCGCCAAGGCCGCCGCCGAAAAGGCCAAGATG
>CAIPBN010000539.1 GCA_903863315.1 uncultured Verrucomicrobiota bacterium
ACCATTCTACAGATTTTGAGCCTCACGCTCTTCGAAAAAATCCCCATTTCACAGGCGCTGGCTCAACTTCCACCCACGCCCCCATCACCCGACACCGATAATCATCAATGTTTACTGGCGTTCTAAGCGGGACACTTCTGACCCACCATGATTTCCTGAACGCGGCCCCGGTGTTTGAGGTGCGCCCGGTAATGCGGGTCAGTCCACAGCTCGGCCATGATGTGCGATGCGTTCTCCAAGTCCTTGATCGTCTCAAAGAGCGGCACCAAGTCGATGTTCCACACGCCTGCCTTGTCCATGAGCCTGAGCATGCGCAGCAGGTCGCCGGCACTCCGGGTCATGCTTAGGATGAAGCGATTGGCCGCCTTCGGGCCGTGTTTCCTTTGGATATCGCGGATGGTGTGCAGTTCCTCAAGAAGTTCCGCTTCAGCAGAGTCAAGCTTGCTGCAGTGGTCGCGGAAGTCGAGTTCCGCCAGGTGCAGTCCAAAGGTTCGAGCTTGGGTCAGCAGACGTTGGATCCGGCCTTCGGCGGCCCGGCGGGCCTTGCGCTGACGCAGGCCCGCTTGAACCTCCTCCAGCGTTCGGATGAGATCAGCGAGTTCGCATTTGCCTCCACGCAGCTTGTTGCGAAGTCGCGCCAGCTTCAGTCGAAATGCTTCGTAGGGTTGAAAGGCAGTGGTCGCTTCGCCCGGCTCATTGAGAGCCGAGCGGCGGGCGGGCGGGCTGCTATGGGTAATTTCCTGCTGGAGCAACGCACACTGGCGCTCGTAGAAATCCATCGCCATGCAGGCGTGCCACTGCGCGGTCGTGCGGCTGATTTCCGGCGTGACGAATGGATTGCCATCGCGATCGCCACCAACCCAGCTCGCGAAGGTGAGGAAGTGCCCCCGCCTTTTCACCGTCGGATAAGGCTTTGCCAGTTCTGCATCGAACGTGGCGTAAAAGTTTGCCACGGTCTCGAAAATGGTGCGGTCGAAATAGAAAACTGCGTTTTCCACTTCCTGAAGCGGCCCCACTCGACGCTCCCGGACCTCCTCGGTGTGCCAGAGTGCTTCGAGTGCCTCGTCTGGCTCTTCAAAACGCTCGGCGACACGCCAAATCTGGGTGAGCACCGCGCGTCGTTTGGCTTCGGTGGGATGAGCCGTGAAGACCGGCTGGATTTCCAGCTCATTGAGACACTGTTGAATCTTTTCGGCAGAGACGCCGGAATCCTTGAGTTCCCGGAAGAGATGGCGAAGCGACATGGCAGGCTCGCCCTCCGCCTGCAAGTGCCGCACGCGGGCGCGCTCCTCACAAAGATTCGTTAGTTGGAAGAACAGACTGAACGCGTGGGCGATCTGATATGCCTCCCTAACACCGAGTTGATTGATCAGAGCACGCTTGGCTCGCAAACTGACTCGGTCCTTATGCTGGCGATTTGTTGCGGCTAGCCTGCGAATTTGATCCAGATGGTGAAAAACCAGATCCCCGGCCTGCTCGCGAATGATGCCATCCAGACGTTCGGTTAGGTGGTTGATTTCTCGAATTAGTGCATCGCCCATTGACTGCTATCATATACGCACTTTTACACCAAGCAACTGCATCGGATCCCACTCAAAAACGAGCTTAATCAAGGGAAAGGCCGCACGCTCTCAAAGAAACGGCTGTTGGAAACCACGCTTCCTACGGGAGGCAAGGACCGGAAACGCTCTGCCCACGGACCGTCATAAATGCCAGGAAAATCGTTAAGCAGAGCGGCCGCGCTTCATTCCAACCCATACCGCTCAATCCATGCCTGCGGGATGGTTCCGAAACTCAGCAGCCAGTCGTTGAATTGCTGCAAGCTCCACCCGCGCCCGACCACGAGCCGCTGTCGCAGGCGCTCGTTCTCCAAGCGCCCAAGCCAGTAGCTCATCGGCACAGTTGGCGACGCGGAATACCAATTGATTTCCGCCTCGCTGCGGGCCTTCGTGAAACCGAGGTGCTTCCGCAAATGCGCCGCCGCCTGCTCGTAGCTGTAGCGACCAGTCTGGAGCCGGATGTCCACTAAGATACGGTTCACGCGCCAGAGTGCGTCGTGAAGCTGCTGGATGCGCAGCCACGGCGTGCGGTCAATGCGCAGGTCCACCATCATTTGCTCGCACCAGAGCGTCCAGCCCTCGTAGAAAACCGCATGGGCGAAGAGCCGCCGCCACTTGCGCGGATGCCGGTTCGCGGTGACGAACTGGAGGTGGTGGCCGGGGTAGGCCTCGTGTGCGGCGGTAAGGCTGAGGCCGAAGTGCTGCTGCCGCTCCGCGAGCTTCTCAGCCTCGGTCGTCTTCGTGAGGCTGAGGTCGTTGACCCAAAAGATGCCGCGCTGCCGCTTCTCAAACGCACCGGGCGACGAGTAAGCCGCTGTCGGATACAAGTGCCGCATGAAGTCGGGCACGAGGCGCACTTGCAACTCGTCACCTTTCGGAAACGTCACCGCCTTCGCCGCGCGAAAGCCGTCCGCCACACGCTTCGTCTCCGAGCGATAGACAGCGGGCAGGTCCACGCCGGGATTCCACCCGGCGCGAGCCTCGGAAATGATTTCTTCCACCGAGCGCCCTTTGCCGAAGGGCTTGCAAGCCGCGTCCAGCAAGGCTCCGACGCGGACGGCTTCGGCCTGCGCGAGCGATTCAATCTCCGCCAGCGTGTAATCCAGCCCGACTTGCTCCCGCACCCGACGTTGCATTGCCTCCGCGCCGATGGCGAAGGAGCCTTCGGGTGCAAGCGGGCGCTTCATCACTGCATCGTGGTAGTCCTTCGCCGCTCTGCGCGCGTTCCTTGTCGAGGGCTTGCCCAGAAAGGTGTCCACTGCATCGAACAGGGAACCCGCCCCGCCGTAGGTCTGCTGCATCACTTTCCGCCACACGCGCTCAGGCCGCGTCACGACGGCGGCGTCCTCGGCGAGGAAGCGCGGCGTGCCGCGCAACACGCCCAAGATGTTCTTTCGCGCCCGTGCCGGTTCGTCATCGCTGCGCAGAAGCTCGTGTTGGAGCAGGTTCAGAACCGTGTCGAGCGCACCCGGCTCCAGCTCGTGTTTGCCGCGCGCGAAGTCCTCGCACTCCCGGTTCAGCATCGCCCGCAGCGCGAGGCGGTCGAGGTGCTGTTCGTTCGTCAGCTCGCGTGGGTTCAAAGTGTCCAGCGCCGCGAGCGTCTGGCGACGACGCTGCTCCTGCCGTTGCAGGTGCGCGAGCGTCGCGCGGCCCAGCTTGCCTTCGCCCTCGCGCAGGCCGGTGTAGTTCGCCCACACGGGGTTCTCGGAGAGCGTGCTTTCAAAGTAGCGGTCGAGGATGCCCTCGAAGTTGCGTTGTGCGGCGTTCATGGCGGAATGGAAGCGGAAGTGCGTGCAAAAGGGAACGCTTTGGTTTACCTGTCCGCCCCGCGCGTGAACCCGCCGCTGCTCCACCGTCTGCTCCGTGACCATCCCGTCGTCGTGACGGGCATGGGTGCTTTTTGCGGGGCCGGAACCAGCGTGGGCGAACTCTGGCAAACGGTTTTGCACGGTGAATCTCCGGCCAACTGGCTGGCGGAGGAGAGCTCGCCCGCTGGACTGAGGGTTGCCGGTTGCCGCGCGGGGAACCCGCTGCTGACCCGACTCACGCGCAAGATGGACCGCAGCACACAACTCGCGCATGCGGCGGCGCAGGAGGCGTGGAGTGTGGCGCGCTTGGATGCGCTACCGGTCGCACCGGAGCGCATCGGCGTCTTCGTCGGCACGTCGCGCGGTGCGGTCGGGAAACTGGCGGAAACCGTGGCCGATGGCTGCGAGCGGGCCAAACCTTCCGATGCCGCATACTGCTCGCTGGCCAATGTCAGCGGCATGCTCTCGCTGGCCTTCCCGGCGCATGGACCGGCGCTGACGGTCTCGGCCACCTGCGCATCCGGCGCGGCGGCGCTGGCGCTGGCGGCGGAGCAGATTCTCCTCGGCAAGGTGGACGCGGCAATCGCTGGTGGAGCGGAAGCGCCGCTGAACCCGCTGGTCATCGCACAGCTTCACGCAGCGGGCATTCTCGGCCACGACGCCGACCCGCGTCTGACCTGCAAGCCGTTTGACGCCGCGCGCAACGGCATCGTGCTTGGCGAAGGCGCGGGCTTTCTCATTTTGGAATCGCTCGCCTCCGCGCGGCGACGCGGTGCGCCAGTGCTAGCCCGCCTCACCGGCTGGGCGCTGGCGGCGGAGGGCGGCGAGCGCGTGGGGATGGACCGGACGGGCGCGAGCTTGAGCCGCGTCATCACCGAGGCGCTGGCGATGGCAGGTGTTGTTCCCGCCCAACTTGGCTACATCAACGCACACGGCACTGGCACGTTGCTCAACGACCTTGCAGAGGCCAACGCACTACAACTCGCGCTCGGAGAGGCGGCGTCGCGCGTGCCGTGCTCCTCGACGAAGGCCGTGACCGGCCACTGTCTCGGCGCATCCGCCGCGCTGGAGGCGGTGATTTCCATCCAAGCGATTCGGAACGGCCACCTGCCGGGGACGGTGAATTGCCGGAACCTCGACCCACAGGTGAAGTTGAACCTGCTGCGCGTCAGCACCGGGCCTACAGCCGTTGAATCCGTGCTGTCCGTTTCCGCCGGCTTTTGGGGAAATCAGGCCGCCCTGGTCTTTCAGCCCGCTTGAGCCGCACCGGTCTCACCGTTTTCCTTTACCTTCAGCGGCGTGCCGCAGTTCAGGCAGAAGTTCGACTGTGGCGGGCAGTTTAATTCGCAGTCCGGGCAGAGGATGTGGGCGTTCTTGTGGCGGCGGTGGATGATGAGATTGCGGATGTAGGGAATCCACGTGAAGGCGTAGGCGAAGATGAAGACGGAGTCCTTTTGATAGAAGAGCGCGTAAGCCAGCAGCAGCAGCGAGCCAGTGAGACTGAGCCACCAAAACGCCGAGGGCACGACGACCTGTTTGCGCTTCTCGGTGGCATACCACTGGACGACGAAGCGGGAGAAGAACACGGCGTTGCCGAGCCAGCCGACGACTTTCCAGACGTGCCACTCGATGCCGAAAAACTTCCCGCCGGGGAAGAAAAGTGAGTCCATGCCGCAGGATGGCGAGTGACGCAGGAGTTGAGAAGGCGAAACAGGAACAGTGTTCAGTAATCAGTGTTCAGTTTTCAGTCAGGGAAATGAGCGCGCCCGGCTGCCGCAGGTTCCGCCTGAATACTGAACACTGAAAACTGATTACTGCCCGGCTCGCTCACTTCTCCGCCAGCAGCTTCTCCACCTTCTTTTCCAGTCCGCCGCGGGCGTTCGTGTCCACCAGGTTGCCCTGCTTGTCCACAAGCCACATGGCGGGAATGGAACTGACGCCGTATTCCTTGGCGTAGCGGTTCTCCTCCTTCTCGGACTCGAAGAACTGCGGCCAGGGAAGCTGCTTCTGTCGCACCAGCGCTTGCAGCGCGTTTTTGTCATCGTCCAGGCTGATACCGATGATCTCAAAACCCTTGGCGTGCAGTTTCTCGTAGGCGGACTTCATGTTCGGGATTTCGGCCACGCAGGGACCGCACCAGGTTGCCCAGAAGTCGATCAGCACGACTTTGCCCTTGAGCTTGGCCAGCTCGACCTTGCGCCCGTCCAGCGCGGTGAACTTGATGTCCAGCGGCTTGCCGAGGCGCTCGGACTTTTTCAGCAGCACGGCGGCGGCCTCCTTCACCTGTGGCTCGGCTCCGCTGGCGGCAATTTCCTTGGCGAGGGCAACGGCCTTTGGCCCCTCCGAGCGCATCGCCACGGCGTAGAGCATTTCGAACACTTCCTTGCGGTCAGGAAATTCCTTCTGCAAGGCGCGCGCGCCCTTTTCAAACTCCTCCAGCATGGCGGCCATGCCTTCGGATTGCTTCAAGCCGGCCTTGCGGTCCACGGACTGCATGCGCAGGCGGAACTTTTCCTCCGCGGTCTTATTCGGATCGGCAACCAGTTCAGCTTCGATCTTCTCAAGCTGCTCCAACCGCGACTTGTCGCCGCGCCGCACTGCGTTGCTGAGCAACTGGTAGCGTTGTTCGCGCACCTCCGCCGCCTTGGCGTGCGTGGGGAAGCGCGTGGCAAACTCGCCTGCGAGGTCCGCCGCGCGGATGGCGGCTTCGGCCTGCTTAGCGCGGAACGCGGCCAGTTCCTCCGGCGTCGGGATGCGTCCCTGCCATTCAGCGGGCGGGGCAGGCGGCTCGGCAGCTTTTTGCAACTTCTCAAACAGCGTGTCGGCGTCGGCGGGGGCTTGAGCACGCACGCTGCCGCTGGCAAAGGCGGCTAGCAGCAAGGCAGTGGCGATGGCGCGGAGGCTGGTTTGTTTCATGTGGCTTGGACGTGCTGGCGGCAGGGTTATTCCCCAACCGGGTTGCTGGCAACTGGGGCAAAACCCTGAAGCTTCTCGCGCAGCAATTGCAGGCGGCGCGGGTTGCTGGCGGCAGACAAGTCGGCCTCGCGCTGTCCGGTGGGGGGATGGGCGAGCGCGGTTTCCAGCGCGCCCAGGAGTGACTCGACCTCCGAAGGTGCGAGCGTGAGAGTTGGCTTGTGCTCTTCCTGCTCGATGCGCATGGCCTTGCGCGCAAACTCCAGCATCACTGCACAGGGTTCGAGGCAGGGGATGAGGCTCTTTGCGTCAGCCTTGTCGGGCGGGAGTCCGGGCACGGTCCAAAGGCGGCGCTTGAGGCAGAACCGGCCGTCGCAACAGGCGCGGATCACTTGTGCGGCCTGAGCATCCGTCAGCATCGTCGTGACGCGATACATGCCGGTCTGCCGCGCGGTGAAGTCGCGGTAATGCGTGACGGGTGGCACGGGTTGCTGCGCGGCGAACCAGTCGGCGATGGCACCCGGGTAAAGCTGGTTCAGCGCAAACTCTAGTTCGGCTTCGGAAGCGGCGTGGCAGAGCCAGCCGGAGCGGAGGTTCGGCGCGGCCTTTATGGGACGAAAATCGCCGATGACTGTGTGATTGGCCAGTGCGCGGAGATCTGCAACCGGGATAAGCTTCAGACTGCCAGCAGCCGCATCTTGGTCGATCGCATGGCGCAATTCGAAGCCCGCTGGCTGCCGACGCACCCGCACTTGGGCGAGCAATAGATCGTCTTTTAGCAAGGCACAGAACGCCGTCAGCGCTAGATTGGTTGGTTCAGCCATGTCGGCACGGAAGCTACGGCATCATCTCCGAATGCCAACTGGAATTCACACGCCGGTTCTTAAGAGCCTGTCTGAAAATTGGGAGGGGTTCTGCGGTGCGGGATTTTGGGGTTGGCCAAGGCGGCGAGACCGGAGCATCCCCGCAGCGGGCTGTGACGATCGAGCCAACGCCGGCCAACGCCAAAAGACCGCGCCGCCCGCAGGGTTTTTGTGGGCAAGGCCATCTGGCGGCGTTGATCCTCAGTCAGAGGCCGCTGCGGGTATCCTCCTTCGTCGCGCCTTGCCATCTGGCCTTGCCCACGAAAACAGAACCCCTCCCAATTTCCAGACAGGCTCTAAGGCTTCAGCACTATCTTGCCAGCCAGAGCGCCAGACTTTTGCAACGTGCTTTCTTCCTGCAAGCGGTGCGCGGCGGCGGCTTCGGAGAGCGGGAGGATGCGGTCAATGTTCGCGCGCAGATGGCCCTCAACCAGCCAGCGGTTCAGATCCTCGGCGCAAGGACGTTGCTCCTCAGGCGTGGCGTTGAACATCGCGAAGCCGTGCAGCGAGCAGTCCTTCACATAGAACGGCCCGACGGGGAAGATCGGTCGTGCCTCGCGCCCGGCCATCAGAACGAAACGTCCGCGCGGCGCGAGCAGCGGGACGGCGCGGTCGAAGTCCGGCTCACGCTGCGTTTCCCAGAAGACGTTCACTCCGGCGGGTGCGAACTCTTTCACGGCGGCGGCCACATCTTGCGTGCGGTGGTTCAGCACGAGATCTGCGCCGAAGGACCGCGCTTTCGCCACCCGGTCGTCACTGCCCGCAGTGGCAATCACACGTGCGCCGGCTGCCTTGGCCAACTGCACGACCATCGAGCCGACGCCGCCGGCACCACCGTTCACGAAGACCGTCTCACCCGCCTGCAATCGCGCCTTTGCGAAGAGGCCAAGGTGGGCGGTGATGCCGACCAGTGAAACGGCGGCGGCATCCTCGTCGCGCACGCCAGCAGGCAACAGATTTAGCCACTTTTCCTCGACGCAGGCGAACTCCGCGAAAGTTCCTTGGCGGCCGAACAAGCCTTGATTCGAGCACCACACCCGGTCGCCGGCCTTGAAGCGCTTGCACTCCGCGCCGACGGTTTCGATGACACCTGCGAGATCGCACCCGATGACGAACGGTGTCGGGAGATTCATCTTCACCATCCCGGCGCGGACGTAGGTGTCGATGGGATTGACCGCGACCGCGCGCACACGGACGAGCGCCTCGGCAGCGCGGGGTTGTGGTTGCGGAAGGTCGCCGAACTGGATGCCGTCAGCGGGGCAGGGGGCGGTGATGAATGCGGCTTTCATGGAACGAGTTTAGTTGAACCTCCCCGGGGAAAACAAACCTTCCCGCGACTCAGGCAACAGGCAGTGTTCAGGAGAACGGCCACCACTTCGGCATCTTCCATGGCAGGCCGGCGGCGATGCCGATGAGATCGAGAATGATGTAGTTCCAGATTAGGTAGGTCAGCACGCCGCCCACCAGCACCATCATGGCAGTGTTCACAATCCGGTTTCGCTCACGCCTGGCGGCGTCGAGCGTGCAGATGCCCCGGCGACGGAAGTAAATCACCAACCCGGCAACCACCAGCGCGAGGCTCATTGCGTAGAGCACGTAGCGTGTCGGCCCCCAATAGAGTTTGTCCGACAGCGCCGCTGCCGTGCTCACGGAGGCGAGGCCGAACAGCACGAGCACCACGCTGGGCAGACAGCACATGCTGGCCACGACGGCGCTCGACAGCACCAAACCGAACAACGCGCGCCAGTTCTCGCGAGGTGGAGCGGGCGGTTTGGACTCGTTCGGCTTTTCAGGTTCGTGCATTCCGATGGCTGGAGCTTGCCGTGCGGGGCGGCGATTGCAAATCGCCGGCCCAGCTATCTTCCGGCAAGCATCGCCTCGGCGTGCTTGCGGGCTGCCTCGCCCTGGCCGCCGAGCATGCGGGCGAGCTCGTCCACACGCTGCTTCGCGTTCAAAGGCTGGATGTCCGACAGCGTGCGGCCGTCGCGGATCTGCTTGGTGACGACGAAGTGCGTGTCCGCCGCCGCCGCGACCGGCGCGAGGTGCGTGATGCAGAGCACCTGTCGCGCGCGGGCGATCTGCCGCATTTTGTCGCCGACCGCGTTGGCGGTCTCGCCACCCACGTTCGCGTCCACTTCGTCGAAGACGAGCACGGGAATCTCATCCTCCGCCGCAAGCACGGTCTTGAGCGCCAGCATCACACGCGCCATCTCGCCGCTGGAGGCAATGGCACGGAGCGGGCGGGCGGGCTCGCCGGGGTTTGGAGCGAATTGAAATTCCACCGCGTCGCAACCGCTGGCCGTCGGTGCGGCCACGGCTAGCGACACGCCCAGTTCGCTCTGCTGGAACCCCAAATCCTGCAGCTGGCGCGTCACCGCCTTGGTCAGTTTGGGAATGACTTTGCGGCGGGCTGCGGTGAGTTCGCGTCCGGTGCGGGACAGCTCCGCATCCAACTTGGCGAGCGCGGCGTTCAAGCGCGCCAATTCGACGTCGCGTTGTTCGAGGTTTTGTAGTTTCGCCTTCGCCTCACCGCCGAACGCGATGACCTCGGCAAGTGAAGCGCCGTATTTGCGCTTGAGTGAATGAATCAGGTTTAGCCGCTCCTCCAATTGCGCGAGACGAGCCGGGTCGAGGTCCACGCGATCAGCGTAGCGGGAAAGGTCCGCTTGTAACTCCCGCAAGGAAGTTACGGCCTGCTCGTGCGTGTCGGCGAAAGACTTGGCCGAGGCGTCCACCCGTTGAAGCTCCTGCAAGGTCCGCCCCAGCGCGCCGAGCTGGTTCAGCAGCGATCCGTCTTCCCCATCGAGCGCGCCCAGCGCGGCCTGCGACAGTTCCAGCAGGCGGGCCGCGTTGCTGGCACGATGGTGCTCGGACTCAACTTCACCTTCTTCGTCAGGGTGAAGCTTGGCGGTGGAAATTTCCCGAACTTGATGGCGGAGGAGATCGAGCTGCTGCGCATAACTCTTCTCGTCCACGATGAGCGCGGCCTTCTCTTGTTCCAGAGCGACACGGCCGCGAACGAGTTCGCTGAAGGCAGCGACCTGTGCCTGCAAACCGCCGAAGGCATCAAGGATGGCAAGCTGCTTGGCGGATTGCAGGAGCGACTGATGATCGTGTGGGCCGTGCATGTCCACCAGGCCCTCACCGATGGCGGCGAGCGTGGCCAGCGTGGTGGGTGAACCGTTTACGAACTGCCGGTTGGCCCCGGCGGCAGTGAAGATGCGCTTGAGGACGAGCTGGTTTTCCTCGCAAGCCTCCAGCCCGTGTTCCTCCAGCAACGGTGCAAGTGACTTCCGCAGTTTCACCACGTCGAAGACCGCCTCGACCGCGCAACTGTCCGCACCGGCACGGATGAGCGTGCGGTCCGCTCGCTCGCCGAGGACGAGGTTCAGCGCGCCGATGATGATGGACTTGCCCGCGCCGGTCTCACCGGTGATTACGTTGCAACCGGGACGCAGCTCCAGCGTCAGGTCAGCGACCAGGGCGAGGTTCTTTATGCGGAGCGTGGTGAGCACGGCGGCGTGCGGAATGATTCTGGCAGCGGGAAACTCGGCAAGGATTATCTCAGTTTTGGATTGTGACAGTGAACACATTTCACTTGCACCGGCGGGTGCAACTCCGTAGTAATTCGCCCGATTAGCTGTATGGCTATTGATAGTTTCGAAATCTCGCATGGATAACCTTCTTCAGGAGAGGGCACTTTGAGCCGCCCCTTCGCCCCTCGTGCCCCCGCCGGGCCTTCCTACCGCATCAACGGCAAGATTCGTGCCCGCGAAGTCCGTGTTATTGGCCCGGAAGGTCAACAGATAGGAGTCATTGGTCTTCCAGAAGCCCTCAACCTGGCCCGGCAGCACGCCGTGGACTTGGTCGAGATTGCCCCCAATGCCGTCCCGCCGGTCTGCCGGCTGGTGGATTTTGGCAAGTTTCGCTATGAGCAGGCGAAGAAGGAGAAGGACTCGAAGAAGCACCAGCACGCCAACAAGGTTAAGGAGGTGCAGCTCAGCGCGAACATTGATCCTCACGACTTCGGCGTGAAGCGGGATCATGCCGTGGACTTTTTGTGCGAGGACATGAAGGTGAAAATCATGCTTCGCTTTCGCGGCCGTGAAATGGCGCACCAGGAAATCGGGGTGCAGGTCGTGGACCGTTTCATCAAGGAGATCGCTCCGTGGGGCCATCCGGATTGCCCGCCCAAGACCATGGGTAAAACCATCAATGCGATGGTGAGTCCGCTGCCCAAGAACAAGCGGGCCAAGCACCCGACGAATGATGAGCATGGGAACCCCTTGCCGAAACTGGAGCGCATCGTAGATGTGGCCGCAGTGGTGGCCCCGGGAGCCGGTGCTCCGGCCTCCGATTCCGCTGCTCCAACTCCGGGTTTCTCAGCCGCTCCCGCCAAGTCTGCGAAACCAGCCTCAGGATTTGCGAACACGCCGTTCGCCAGCCTTGATGTTGGCGGGCAAACGCAAGGCAGCTAAAACATCGGCTCTGGCAGGTGCCTTGCCGGCAGTTTCCGGAGGCAGAAATCAGCTGATCGCGCCGCGTTGCCGGAGCAGTGCCTCCATCGCCCGGTCCATCAGGAGGTCGGCGAGCGGTTGAGTAGCGGCGTCCAAAGCGGTGTGGGCGGACTTCAGGCGGGGGAGCTCGCCCGTCTTGGTGGCTGGCTGTTCCGTGGCGAGCGCTGCGGTCAGTTCTTGGATCGCGGCTTCAACCTGGGCGCGGTAGGCCGGCTCTAATTCGGCAGAGCACTCGGCGAGACCGGTCTGTGCGGCGGTGAGGACTTCCTGGGCTTTCAACTTCGCCTCAATCCACCGGCGTGCGGCCAGATCCTCGAAGGCGTGTTCGACGGATTCCTCGACCATGCGTTGGACCTCGGTGTCCGCCACATCCACGGCGGACTTCATCTCCACGATTTGCTGTGCGCCGGTTTTCAGGTCGCGGGCAAGGACGTGGAGGATGCCATTCGCATCGATCTCAAACTGCACTCCCACGCGCGGCACCCCACGCGGAGCACGCTCGAAGGCGACGGGAAATTTTCCGAGGCTCCAGTTGTCGGCGGCGCGCTCGCGCTCGCCTTGGAGAACGTGGATGAGCATTTCGCGCTGGTGGTCCACGGCGGTGGTGAAGACTTCGCCGGCCTTCACGGGGATGGTGCTGTTGCGGGGAATGATGATGTTCATCAAGCCGCCAAAGGTCTCGATCCCCAGCGAAAGCGGTGTGGGCGGACTTCAGGCGGGGGAGCTCGCCC
>CAIPBN010000540.1 GCA_903863315.1 uncultured Verrucomicrobiota bacterium
CGGCGCACCCCTGCCCGAGGGGGCTCCTGCCGGCGGTGGCGCGGTGCAGCTTTCCGTGGACGCCCTCGCGCGCCCGGGGACCGTGGTCAGCGGCAAGGTGACCTTCAGCGACGGGCAGAAGGCCGAGTGGTATCTCGATCAGATGGGCCGCCCCGGTCTGGTGCCCGCCCAAAAGGGCTACCGTCCTTCCCAGCTCGACATCATGGAGTTTCAGGATCTGCTGCAACTTGAGTTGCAGAAGCTGGGTTTCTGAACCGCCCACCGGTCATGCTTGTCGTCCACGTCCACGTTCAGGTGAAGCCCGAGTGCGTCGAGGCCTTCAAGGCCGCGACTGTCACCAACGCCCGCGCCAGTGTGCAGGAGCCGGGCATCGCCCGCTTCGATTTCGTGCAGCAGGCGGACGAGCCGACGCGCTTCGTGCTCGTGGAAGTTTACCGCACGGCTGACGCGCCCGCGCTGCACAAGGAAACCGCCCACTACGCCACTTGGCGCGACACGGTCGCGCCGATGATGGCCGTCCCGCGCACGAGCGTGAAGTTTGGGAACGTGTTTCCCGACGCGGCCGGTTGGTGAGCCGCGTGCGGTGGACGTGACTTTGCGCCAGCCACCGGCCTAGCCTGGTCTCAACACGCCATGACCTTCGAGTTTGCCACCGCCCACCGGGTCATCTTCGGTCCCGGGACGTTCAAACAGGCCGGCCCCATCGCGAAGGAACTCGGGCGGCGCATGTTTGTCGTGACGGGCAGGTCCGCATCGCGTGCTGAGCGGCTCGGTGAGCAGTTGACCGCCGCCGGCTTGGCTTGGGAGATATTTTCCATCGTCGGCGAGCCGACCACCGATGCGGTGCGTGCCGGAGTTGAGCGGGCGCGCGCGGCAGGGAGCGACTGCGTCATCGGCTTCGGCGGCGGCAGCGCGATTGACGCCGGGAAAGCCATCGCCGGCCTGCTGGCGAATGGCGGGGAATTGTTTGATCACTTGGAAGTCATCGGTCGCGGAGCGCCGCTGGCGAAACCGGCCGCTCCGTTGATCGCGATTCCCACCACGGCCGGCACCGGGGCGGAAGTCACGCGCAACGCCGTGCTCGCCTCGCCGGAGCATCGCGTCAAAGCCAGTCTCCGCAGCCCGCACCTGCTCCCGCGTGTGGCGCTCGTGGACCCCGAACTGACTTTGCCGCTTCCGCCTGACTTGACCGCCAGCACGGGCATGGACGCGTTGACCCAGCTCATCGAACCCTACGTTTGCCTGCGCGCCAACCCGATGACCGATGCAGTTTGCGTGGAAGGCCTGCGCCGCGCCGCCCGGTCCTTGCGACGGGCGTTTGAGCACGGTGGTGATGCGGTGGCGCGCGAAGACATGGCGCTCGCCAGCGTGTTTGGCGGCATGGCCCTGGCGAACGCCGGACTCGGGGCAGTGCATGGTTTCGCCGCCCCGATTGGCGGCATGTTCCCCGCGCCGCACGGGGCGGTGTGCGCGGCGCTGCTGCCCGGCGTGATGGCCGCCAATGTCCACGCACTGCGCGAACGGGCACCGGAAAGCGAGGCGCTGCGCCGTTACGACGAGGTTGCCCGGCTGCTCACGGGCCGGCCGCAAGCCACGGCGGCGGACGGCGTGGCCTGGACACAGGAATTGTGCAGAGCGCTCCAGATCGCCCCGCTGCGCACCTGGGGACTGGCCGAAACTGATGTGCCCGGCGTGGTGGAGAAGGCGCTGCAGGCCAGCAGCATGAAGGCGAATCCGGTGGCGCTGTCGGAGGCGGAACTGCGCGCGGTGCTGACCGCCGCGTTGTGATCAACGGGCTGCAGCCCGGGCCGGAGCCACGGGCACCGGGACAAGCGTCTTGAGCAGTTTCGCCGCAGCGGTGGCCGTGTCATACACTTGAACCTCCCCCGTCTTGCTGCCGAGGAGCAGCCGTGTGCCGTCCTGGTTCAACGCGACGGCCTGCACCGGTGCGGGGGCTTTGGCGATGGCGACTTTGCGCTGGCGGTTGTCGGTTTGATAGACGCGCACCTCCGCGGCGCGGGTGGCGACGGCCAGCAGCTTGCGGTCGCCGCTCATCGCGAGCGCCATCACGGCCTCGGGCTGGGTTTCGTAGGCACGGACGTATTGGTCGCGGTTGTTCGCGGGGCGCGCGCCGTTGCCAGAGCCGGTGACCTCCACGCCGGCGAGCGCGAGCTTGAAGTCAAAGCCGTTGAGCGCGCGCGCGTTCCCGGCGGAGATCGCGTTGGTTCCATCCGTGGCGACCGCGTTGATGATGTCGGGCGACTGGTCAATCGAGCGAAGCAGCTTGAGGCTCTCGACGCTGCTGACCTTCGTGGTCTTGTCGCGGCTGCCGCTGACGAGTTGCTTGCCGTCGGGCGTGTAGGCCACGGCCATCACCCAGTCGCTGTGCAGGTCAATCGCCTTCACCTCGGCCTTGGCGTCCACCGGGATGAGATGGATCGCACCGCCGGAGCCGCCGAGCGCGATGGTCTGCCCATCGGGCGAGAAGCTGCCCTTGAACAACGTGTCGTTGCCCACGCGGCGTGAGGACTGGCGTTTGCCATCGGCAGGATCGAAGAAGATCACGCCGCCGAACTGCTGCGGCGAACCACCGGCGGCGCCGAGGCGTTTTCCGTCCGGGCTGA
The DNA here is from genome assembly GCA_903863315.1 of uncultured Verrucomicrobiota bacterium. Lineage (GTDB taxonomy): Bacteria > Verrucomicrobiota > Verrucomicrobiia > Limisphaerales > SXTU01 > SXTU01. The sequence goes on from CAIPBN010000540.1 coordinate 2,625, forward strand.
ACTCGACATGCGTGATGAGGTCGAAGTCCGTTGCGAGCCGACGCGGCGGGGCGTCGTCATCCACGTTGAAGAGCACCACCTCGCTGCGCACCGCGACGGCGGCGAGTTTTCCGTCCGGGCTGAGGCTCACGCTGGTGACGGAAGGGGCGAACGCGTAAGTCGCGGGAATGACCACGGGCGGGCGCTCGACCTTGGGCGCGGCGTCAATCTTCGCACCCTGGGCGATCCAGTCGCGCAGGATCTTGACCTTCTCGGCAGTGAGGGGCGGCTCGTTCTCGGGCATCTCGGGCGGATCGCCGGTGACCTGCTGCATCAGCAGGCTCTTATCCGGCTTGCCCGCGACGAACAGCGCGCCGTGCTTCCCGCCCTTCTTGAGCGCGGCGATGTCATCCAGCCTCAAGCCGCCCTTGGCCTTGCCCTCCGTGTGGCAACCAAGGCAGTGCCGCTTGAAGATGGGCCACACCTCGCGCTGGTAGCTCACGTCTGCGGCCCGCGCGGTTGAGACACAGAGGAGAAGAGCGAAGACGGCTTTTAGCCACGGATGAAACACGGACAAAACACGGATTAAAGGCGAGGGCTGCAAGTGGTGAACGCCTCTGTAGCCGAGACCATGCATGGTGCAACCAACGCTCCAGCCGATCGGTTCCTTCCCCGTGTTTAATCCGTGTTTCATCCGTGGCTAAAAAAAGTTTCAGTGCAGCAGCGTGAAGTCGCGGCTGTTGAGGAGGCCCCACATGAAGTCCTGCGCGGCCTCGGCGCGCTTGTCGCCGTAGGCGGCCATGAACTTCTTCGCCAGCGCCACTTCCTTCGCGGCGGGCTTCCGCGCGAGGGACCAGAGATAGAGCTGCTCGATGAGTTTGTCGTCGTCGAGCTTCTGCTGGATCAGCAGCGCGGGCCGGCCGCTCGCGCTCGTGACGCGGTCGAGGATGGACTTGCCATTGATGAAGTGCAGCGCCTGCAACATGTTCGCGCCGAGGTCGCGCTCGCACTCGCACGCCTCCATGCGCTGCGGCTTGCCGAAGAGTGTGAGGAAGTCGCTCTGCACGTTGCCGTCCGGCAACTGCGCGGCGTTGAAGCCCGCCGGGGCACCGCCGAAGTTTTCCTTCACGCCGGTCGCCTGCACGAGCGAATCGAGCATCGCCTCGGCGGGCAGGCGGCGCGGGATGGCGTGGGAGAAGTTCGCGTCATCGTGTCCGTTGGTGTCGTTCGGCACCGAGCTTCGCTGGTAGGCGCGCGACGAGACGATGACCTGCATGAGATGGCGCAGGTCGAACTTGTGCTCCACGAAGTCCTTAGTGAGCGCGTCGAGCAGCGGCGCGTTGATGGGCGGACTGGTCGAGCGCAGGTCGTCCACCGGGTCCATGATGCCGCGATGGAAGAAGTAGCTCCACACGCGGTTCACGAGGCTGCGGGCGAAGTGCGGGTTGTCCGGCGAGGTGAGCCAACGCGCGTAATCCTCGCGCTTGTCCACCCCCGCTTCGAGCTTGGGCTCGCTGCCGCCGAGATAACGCGGCGGCTGGGGCTTGTTGGTGCGCGGGTTCGTCGAGGAACCGGTGGCGAGGTTGACGAGCACGGTCTTGGCGTTCTGCACGCCGGTCTGGCGCGGGTCGGGCTTCGTGGCGACCTGGTTGAAGAAGCTGTGGACGCCATAGTAATCCGCCTGCGTCCACTGCTCGAACGGGTGCGGGTGGCATTTCGCGCAGAGCATCCGCACGCCGGCGAAGACCTGCGTGGAGCGCTGCAGGGTGTCGTCCGTGTCCTTGCTCACGGCGAAGTAGGCGGCGGCCGGATGGTCCGCGAAACTCCCGCGCGCTGTCAGTAGTTCGCGGGCAAACTCGTCCATCGGCAGGTTCCGAGCGACAGCGGCGCGAATCCACTCGCGGAAGGCATACACCGCCGGGTCGCTCAGTGTGTTGCGCGAGTTCTGTAGCAGGTCGCCCCACTTCAGCGACCACCAGTCCACGAACTCGTTCCGCTTCATAAACGCGGCGATGGCCTTCTCGCGCTTGTCCGTGCTCGTGTCCGCGACAAAGGCCAGCACTTCCTCCGGCTTGGGCTGCACGCCGATGAGGTCCACCGAGGCGCGGCGCAGGAACCGCTCGTCATCCGCCAGATCCGACGGGCGGATGCGCAGGTCGTTGAGCTTCGTGATGATGTGGCGGTCCACGAGGTTGTCCGTGGGGACGGGTGTGGGCTGGAAGCCTTTGTTGGGCGGCAGCACGATGAAGTTGGCTACGGCGAAGATGCCTTCGTAGCGCGCGACGATGGCGGTCTCGCCCAGGTCGGTCGCGACCACCAGCCCGACCTCGTCCACGCGGGCGACGCGCTCGGTGTTGACGGTGAAGATGCCGGTGCGGGACACGTCGCGCAGCGAGCCGTCGCTGTATTTTGCGACGAGTTGGAACTGCTGCCGCGCGCGCGGCATGGCGACGACCTTCTCGGGATAAATGGTGACGGACACGAGCGTGGGCAGTGTCGGCGCGTCGTCCCGCGCACCCTCGGCAATCCAACGGCGCATGGTCTCGTGGAGCAGCCCGCCGTGGTCGAAGCGCACGCCGCCCTCATGCGGCAAATCGCCGAGGGCCTTGAGGAGCACGAGGCTGGCGGCGGGATTGTGGCGGTTGATGCGACGCTCCATGAACTCATCAGTGAGCGCGGGGTAATCCTTGTCCGCGTCCGCGCCGCGCAAGGTGAGCTTGAAGCCATTCTTGCCGAGCGAATAGCCGTGGCACGCACCCATGTTGCAACCGCCCTTGGAGAGCACGGGCATCACGTCCTGGCGGAAACTCGCAGGCGTCGGCTCGGCGGGGAGCTGGACGGTCACGCTGACCTTCGCGGTCTTGCCGGACGCCTGCACGGTGAGCGTCGCCGATCCGTTTGCTACGGGCTGCACCCAGCCGGCCGGAGTGACGCGCGCGACCTTCTCATTGCTGCTGCGGAAGGTGGCCGAGCCGGTGAAATCCACATCGTAACCGCCCTTGGTCCGCGCCATCACGACGAGCGAGTGCGGGCGTTCGGTGTGGACGAGCGTGAGGGAGGCTGGCGTGGCGATGAGGTCGCCGACGACGGGGTCGGGCGCAGGCGCGGCGGAGAGACGGAGCGCGGCGAGCAGGGCGCAGAGGAGGGTGAGGATGCGATTCATGATAGGAGCGCGGCCTTCAGGCCGCAGGGGCGTTGGCTGGCGAAGAGCGTGGATTGCAACCGGAGCACGGTGGCCGAGCTCGCTGCGTGTATGGTTGGGCCGCATGGCGGGGTGTCTCAAGCTCATCGTCTGAACTCCCATCTCGCGCCACTAAGCTCGGCAAACCTCTCAATCGGACTGAAAACCTTCTGAAATGTGCTGCCAGTGACAGTGCGAAGATGGTCGCACAAATACGGTATCAGAGTATCTGCGGGACAATACACGACCTTAACGATGTCTGGACCGCTCATCAATGCACAGTAAGCGCCAGTGAACCCATCAAAGTGCCGCTTGGCCAAAGACTCCACACTCTCTACTCCCCGAGCGTGCCCAAAGTTGAAGTTGAACTGGTCATCGTGACTGACCTTGTATTCGTATTTGCGTCCGTCGCTGTCGATGCCGTCTGCGCCTTTGTCGCGAACCTTGAGGGTGTGACCCAAATGATGTGCAAGAACCACCTCGCCGACTCGGCCCTTGGCAAGGCTCTCACCTAAACCTAAATGTCGCAGCCCTGTGAGCGCCGCCTTGAGATGCGTTACCAGTGAATCGTAGGGGTGCTGTTGCATGGGGCGTGTGATGTGGACTAGCACGGAAGTGAGGAGTGCAGCCTTCCGGTTGTAGTTCGGCGTGCCTCAGCTTCTCGCAACCCGGCTTGGAATTTGCAGCCGTTCTCCCTCACCCCGGCCCTCTCCCGCTGGGAGAGGGAGAATCGCAGGCCGCGTGGGGTGGAGCTCAACCGTTCGGAAGCCCGCGATGTCTTGGAGTGCGGCGGGAAGCGGAGCGCCACGCCGCTTTGGCTTCCCGCGAAGCGGTGCCCTGACCACGCGCAAGACCGCTCCGCGGGAGGCAAAAGCGGTGTCGCCGCTGCGCTCTGCCACC